>CALHDP010000088.1 GCA_938023085.1 uncultured Collinsella sp. | reverse complement strand
CGCGCCGCCGCTCCCGACCCGCTTGCCGTGGCAGACCCCTTCGCGCCTAGCGTCCCCGACCCCGCCGCAGCACCCATCCCGGTGCCGCAGACCGTCTCGCGCGACGCGCTTGCCGGCATGGGCGGAGCCGCCGCGACCGGTGCCGCCGTGGGCCTAGGCGCCGCAGCCGGCATCGCCTCCAACATGGCGAGCACTCGCGCCCCGCAGCGCCCGCTCGCCCAGCTCGTCGACGTCGTGAGCGGCGAGAGCCATAGCATCACCTCCGCACAGGTAACCATCGGTCGCGAGCGCTCAGTTTCCGACATTGCCCTGCGCGACCCCAACGTGTCGCGCCGCCACGCCCAGCTCACCTTTACGGGCTCGGATTGGTCGATCGAGGACCTCAATTCCACCAACGGCACGCTCGTCAACAACCGCCGCATTACGCGCTGCCCGCTGCGCAACGGCGATCTGCTGACGTTTGGCCTGAGCACCTTTGAATTTAGGGGATAGTCGCTTATGAACATCGATATCGTCCTTTTTGCAGGCCGCATCGTCCTGGTCGCCCTGCTCTATATCTTCCTGTTCGCCGTCATGAAGACCGGCGTGGGACTTGTGCGCGGACAGCGCCGCGACTCGGCCATTTGGACGATCGATGTGGACAAGGGTCCGCGCGGTATCCGCGGTATCCACGTAGACATGCTCGGCCCCGTCATCGTCGGTCGCTCGCCATCTTCGGACATCTGCATCAACGAACCGTTCGTCTCGGCCTCGCATGCGCGCTTTTCGCTGCAGGGCCCGGCGCTCATCATCGAGGACCTCAACTCGCTTAACGGCACGCTCGTCAACGGCCGCCAGCTCGTGGAGCCCGCAACGCTGCGCGAGGGCGACGAAGTCCAGATTGGCGACGTGGTCATGAAGGTGAACCGTCGATGATCGACGAGGAGAACAAGTCCGCAACTATGACCGAGGCACCGGCCGCCACTACAGCTGCGCCGGCCCACGCCGCTCCGGCGGGCTCCGCACCCGTGGAGCCCGAGGACACCGTGTTCTCCCTGCCTCTTTCGCATGTAACGCATGATATTTCGGATCTCGCCGATAACGAGGACGAAGAGGATGCCGTAGCGGCGCCCATCGGCGCACATGCTGCGGAACAGCCCACAGCGTCCGAAGCAACCCCGGCGCCGGCTCACTTTGCAGAGCCCGTCGCCGCGGCAATCAACGAGAGCGCTGCGGTGTTTGCGGCACCCGAGCCCGCCGCGCCGGCGTTTCCCATAGCCCCGGCATCCGAGGTTGCGCCCGCGTCTACGCCGACGCCCGAGCCTATAGACGTCAGCCCGCAAGACGACGAGTCGACCGCCCGCGTTTCCAAGGAGCCCGACTCCCCGGACACCGGCGATTCCGAATCAAACGCCGTGACCGACACCGTCTCTCCCGGTGACACCGCCGAAATCGACGTTGCCGCTGTTGAGGCCAAGCTCAAAGACCCCGGCTCGACCATGAGCTTTGAGCCCCTGACCGAGGAGCGCATCGAGACCGACTCGACCTATGATGCCGGCACCACCACGCAACTCATGTGGGGCGCCCGCTCCGACGTTGGCTGCGTGCGCCCGCACAATGAGGATTCCTACCTGGTGCAGTCGCCGCTCTTTTGCGTATGCGACGGCATGGGTGGTCACGCTGCCGGCGAGGTAGCCTCTTCCATCGCCGTCGAGACTATTGCCAAGACGGCCCCACAGTCCGCCGACGCAGCACGCCTGGCCGCAGCCGTCGAGGCAGCCAACGCCGCCGTAATCGAGGCGGCCCTGAACGGCCTGGGCAAGCCCGGCATGGGCTGCACAGCCACCTGCGCCTACATCGAAAACGACACGCTCGCCATCGCCCACGTGGGCGACTCTCGCGCCTATCTGCTCCACGAGGGCACGCTCATCCGCGTGACCCGCGACCACTCCTACGTGGAGGAGCTCGTGGACGCCGGCGAGATCACGGCAGACGAGGCTCGCGTCCACCCCAACCGTTCGGTCATCACCCGCGCACTGGGCTCGGACCCCGCCATGTATGCCGACCACTTCACTCTGCATATCGAGGAAGGCGACCGCCTGATCCTGTGCTCCGACGGCCTCTCGAGCATGATTCCCGATAGCGATATCGAGAACATCGCCACGCAGTCCTCAACCGCGCAAATCTGCGTCGACAACCTAGTGGACGCGGCGCTTGCCGCCGGCGGCCACGACAACGTGACCGTAGTAGTCGTTGACCTGGTTGACGATGGCGTTATGCGCGAGGCGCAACGCGTGCGTCGCCGCAACGTTACTATCGCCGCCATCCTGGCCCTCGTCTTTGTGCTGGCAGCTGGCATCTGGGCCTACACGGGTGTCACCGGCTCGTACTACCTGGGTACCTACCAGGGCAATGTCGCCGTCTGGCGCGGCCTGCCCGGCAAGCCACTCGGACTCAAGCTCCACTGGCTCGAAAGCGAAACCAGTATCAAGCTGTCCGACCTGCCCGAAGACACGCAAAACCGCCTCAAGGCGGGCATTCCGCAAACAAGTGTCGACGATGCGCAGGACACGATATCCAAGTACCGCCACCAGATCGACGAGGAGCAGACCCGCCAGGTGATCGACGCGCAAACGATTCGCGACAACACCAATCAGGGATCGACCTCCGAATCAGATTCCGAGAAAACCGCCGAACAGTCCGCCGAGGCCGAAGCCTCCGATAAGAATTAGAAAGGGAGTGCCGCTTATGAGTCGCCGCAACACCGAGCTGCTCTTGCTCATCGCCTCGGCGTTCCCCGTCATCCTGCTGTATGCGATGTACGTCCTCACCGCGGGCGCTGCCATCTCCTTTGAGACGCTCGCCGTACCGATCGGCCTCTTTGCCGCCTTTGCCGCGGCCCACATTGCCGTGCGCATCTTGGCGCCCGGTGCCGACCCCGCCATCCTGCCCATCGTATTTATACTTTCGGGCATCGGCATCACGTTCGTGACGCGTCTCGCCCCCGCTCTCGCCATCTCACAGCTCATCATCCTGTTTGTCTCGGTGGCGCTCATGGTGGGAACGCTTGCACTAGTCAAAAACCTCGACGTGGTCATGCGCTACAAGTACACCTTTGGCATCATCGGCATCATTCTGCTGATGCTGCCTATCTTTATCGGCACCACGATCTCGGGCTCCAAGCTGTGGATTCGCATCGCGGGCTTTACCATCCAGCCCGGCGAGTTCGCCAAGGTCTTTATCGTCCTGTTCCTGGCCGGCTACTTGGCCGAGAACCGCGAGTTGCTCTCCATCTCCAACCGCAAGATCCTGGGCTTTAAGATCCCTCGTCTGCGACTGCTGCTGCCGCTGTTTGCCGTGTGGGGTGTGTGCCTGCTCGTCGTCGTCTTCGAACGCGACCTGGGTTCGGCCGTGCTGTTCTACACCATCTTCTTGCTGATGCTCTACGTTGCCACGGGACGATTCTCGTATGTCGTTATCGGTCTTGCGCTCTTGGCCGTTGGAGCCGTGGGCGCCTACAAGTTCCTGTCGCACGTTCAGGTGCGTTTCCAGGTTTGGGTCGATCCGTTTAAGGACGCCCAGGGCCAGGGCTACCAGATCGTCCAGTCGCTCTTCTCGCTTGCCGATGGCGGTCTGGTCGGTGTTGGCATCGGCAACGGCATGGCCAACAACATCCCTGTCGTCGAGTCCGACTTTATCTTCTCGGCTATCGGCGAGGAGATGGGCCTTTTGGGCGGCGGCGCCGTGCTCATCCTGTTTATGCTCTTTGCCGTGCGTGGCCTCACCACGGCTGCCCGCGCTAAATCCGACCTCGCTGCCTTTAGCGCCACGGGCCTTACG
Source organism: uncultured Collinsella sp. (assembly GCA_938023085.1). Classification (GTDB taxonomy): domain Bacteria; phylum Actinomycetota; class Coriobacteriia; order Coriobacteriales; family Coriobacteriaceae; genus Collinsella. Next base: position 4,154 of record CALHDP010000088.1, on the reverse strand, counting down.
GCCGCCATCAGCTTCCAGGCCTTCTTGATCGTTGGCGGCGTAACCCGCCTGATTCCGCTGACCGGCGTCACCCTGCCCTTTATGAGCCAGGGCGGCTCCTCGCTGCTGGCGAGCTTCATCATCGTCGCGCTCCTGCTGCGCGCCGGTGACGAGGCGACCGGACGCGAGGCCGAGCTTACCGGCACCGGCACCATGGCCGCCATCACCGATGATCAGGTCGCATCTGCCGCCGCCCCGACGGGCACGCGCTTTGCCACCTCGTCTTCCTACGGCAGCGGCAGCCATTCCGTCGGCTCGCGCATGCGCCGTCGCCTGCTCGACACGCCTGAATCCGGTGTGCTCGGCCGCGTTGCGCTCGCCAACCGTCTAACCCGCGCGGTGCTCGCCTTTACGGCGCTGTTCGCCATCCTTATCGGCAACCTCACCTATGTCCAGGTCATTAAGGCCAAGGACTATCAGGACATGCCGACCAACAACCACACCATCGCCCGCTCCAAGTACATCCAGCGCGGCTCCATCATCACGTCCGACGGCGTGACGCTGGCCGAGTCGCTGCAGCAGGAGGACGGCACCTACGTACGCTCCTACCCCAACGGTAACCTGGCAGCGCACGTGGTTGGCTACGTGAGCCAGCAGTATGGCACCACCGCCATCGAGAGCGTCATGAACGACACGCTCACCGGTTCTAAGGACTACTCCAGCTGGAACAACGCCATCGCGTCGCTCGCGGGCCAGACCCAGCCGGGCAACACCGTCAAGCTCACCATCGACTCGCGCATCCAGACGGCGGCCGAGCAGGCACTCAAGGGCTTTAAGGGCGCTGTAGTGGTCATCGACCCGCGTACCGGCGCGGTGCTCGCATGTGCCAGCTCGCCCACCTACGACAACACCAACATCGATGCCCTGCTGCAGACGGGCGGCGGCGAGGACGGCTCCATGTACAATCGCGCCATGGACGCGCTGTACACGCCGGGCTCAACGTTTAAGGTCGTTACGCTTTCCGCGGCACTCGAGACCGGTACCGCCAGCCTTACCAGCACCTACCAGGCGCCCGGCTCCATGGACATCGGCAACGCACCAGTCACCAACTATGCCAACGAGAGCTACGGCACCATCAGCCTGCAGCAGGCCTTTGCCGTGTCCTCCAACGTCGTCTTTGGCCAGGTGGCAAACGAAGTTGGCGCAAACACGCTCGTGCAGTTTGCCAACGCCTTTGGCTACGGCCAAAAGCTCGGCCAGGACCTGACCTCCGCGGCCTCCATCATGGCCGACCCGTCGCTCATGACCGAGTGGGAGACCGCCTGGGCCGGCGCCGGCCAGCCTGTCGGCATGGACCATACGCCCGGCCCGCAGACCACCGTCATGCAAAACGCCGTGATTGCCGCCGCCATCGCTAACAGTGGCGTGATCATGGACCCGTACTTTGTAGCCCAGGTACTTGCCCCGGACGGAACCGTGGTCAAGACCACGCAGTCCCGCTCGCTGGGGCAGGCCGTCAGCTCCGCCACGGCCGACCAGGTCAAGCAGGCCATGCTCGCGGTTGTCCAGTCCGGTACCGGTACCGATGCCCAGATTCCGGGCGTCAAGGTCGCCGGCAAAACCGGTTCGGCCGAGACCGTCGGCACCAACGTCAACTCGATGTTCGTTGGCTTTGCACCTTACGATTCACCCACGGTCGCTATCTCGGTGGCCTTGGAGGATTACGACAAGCATGACGTCAAGGCCGCCAAGATCGCCGGCATCGTCCTGACCGCGGCGCTTGCCGCACAGGGAGCGTGATGCCCATGATCGAATCGGACACCCGAGGCGCGCCGCGGCCGAAGAGTTAGCGGCAACGCGCCACACGGCCCCAGCGGCCACATCGTAGGTACTACACATATCGTTGAGCGAATAGTTATGTTAGGAGCAGGAATGGAACAGAGGGTCCTCGGGGGAAGATACCTCCTCAAGGATAAGGTGGGAACAGGCGGCATGGCGACCGTCTACCGTGCACAGGACCAGGTCCTCGACCGCACGGTAGCCGTCAAGATCATGCTGCCGCAGTATGCTGGCGACGCAACCTTCGCCGCACGCTTTAAGCAGGAGGCCCAGGCAGCAGCCGGTCTCTCCTCCCCCTATATCGTGGGCGTCTACGATTGGGGCAAGGACGGCGACACCTATTACATCGTCATGGAGTACCTGCGCGGTACCGACCTTAAGAGCGGCATCAAGAGCCACGGCGCTCTCGATCCCAAGAAGGTCGCGCAGATCGGCTCGCAGATAAGCTCCGCACTTTCGGTCGCACACAAGCACGAGATCATCCACCGCGACATTAAGCCGCAAAACATCATGGTGCTGCCCGACGGCAACATCAAGGTGATGGACTTTGGCATCGCGCGCGCCAAGAACAGCCACCTCACGCAAGACAACAACGTGCTGGGAACCGCCCACTACGTCAGCCCCGAGCAGACCCGCGGTCAGGACCTCGGCCCCACCTCGGATATCTACTCGCTGGGCGTCGTGATGTATGAGTGCGCCACCGGCCGCGTTCCCTTTGACGGTGACGACGCTATCTCGGTCGCACTCAAGCAGGTCAACGAGCTGCCAATTCCGCCGAGCCAGATCAACTCCGGTGTCGACGCCGACCTTGAGCGCATCATCCTCAAGTGCATGGAGAAGGACCCGGCAAACCGCTTCCAGACCGCCGACGAGCTGCGTCAGGTGCTCAACAGCTACCTGTCGGGCCGTGCCGTCAACGTCTCGGAGCCCACGCGCATCATCGGTGCCCCCGGTGAGCTGGGCGCCACCAAGACTCGCGAGCTTTCCGATCAGACGCGCGCCATGGTGCGTCCCGTTTCGGGCGTGAGCGGCCAGAATACCGCCCGTAGCTCGGTTTCGGGCTCTACCGGCTCCTACGAGGTCGAAAAGCCCAAATCCAACAAGAATAAGATCATCGCCGCCGTGGTAGCAGCCGTTGCCGTCATCGGCATCGTGATGGCCTTTGCCACAGGACTCTTTGGCGGCGAGCAGGTCACCGTGCCCGATGTGCTGGGCAAAGACCAGCAGACTGCCGTCGAGCTGATCAAGCAAGCCGGCCTCGAGGTCGGCACCATCGACCAAAGCTACAACGACGATGTCGACGAGGGCAAGGTCGCCGAGCAGACGCCCAACGGCAACACCAAGAAGGCCAAGGGCACCAAGGTGAACCTGGTAATCTCCAAGGGCCCCAAGCCCTCCGAGAAGGTTGAGGTTCCCCAGCTTGTCGGCCTGACCAAGGACCAGGCAGAAGCCGCGCTGGCAAGCGTTGGCCTGAAGGGCAACGCCTCCGAGGAGGCCAACGAGGCCGATGAGGGCCAGGTCTTTGAGCAGGGCACCGAAGCCGGTAAGGAAGTCGCGAAGGGCACGACCATCTCGTACAAGGTCTCGAGCGGCCCGGATACCACGTCCGTCCCCGACCTGACCGACATGACCGAGGCCCAAGCACGCAACGCCCTCGATATGGCAGGCTTTGGCGTCGACGTGAGCTACCAGGAAAACGACTCGGTTACCGAGGGCACCGTGATCAGCTGGAACCCCAGCGGCAAGCAGAAGCCCGGCGCCACGATTACCGTCGTCATTGCCAAGAAGTCCGGCAAGGCCAGCGTTCCGGGCAACCTGTACGGCAAGAGCATCTCCGCCGCCGTCACCGCGCTCAACAACGCCGGTTTCTATAACATCGGCTTCTGTGACCAGAACGGCAATCCCGTAAGCGGTAACGAGGATGCCACCGTTACGGGCGTCTCCCCCACCGGCAAGCAGTCCACCGACAGCACGATCACGCTGACGGTCGCACTTTCTGGCTCGGGTTCGGGCTCTGGCTCAGGCACGGGTGACGATTCCGGTACGACCAACTAGTCGCCACCCCACCGCCCATCACGGCTCTCGCCGCAAACATATTCGCTCACAGGCGCCCGCTTGCTCCCCCAGCAAGTGGGCGCTTCGTTTTTGACATGGCATGAACCAGAAGAGCCCGGCACCGTGGCGGTGTACCGGGCTCGATCAATCTCTGGTGCCCCGGGCGGATTCGAAAACTCCCCCCCGCGGGGAAATTGGTGACGCGGGTGTCGACGGCTCGAATCCGGCCCTTAGACCAGAAGAGCCCGGCACCGTAGCGGTACCGGGCTCGATATTCCTCT
>CALHDP010000087.1 GCA_938023085.1 uncultured Collinsella sp. | reverse complement strand
CTCACCAGCTCGCGCCGCGTCATGGGCAAATACGCCAACTCGCGCCCGCTCAACGCGCTGCTCGTAGGGATCGGTGCCATCGTGACGATTCTCGATGTCGTGTTGTTGACAGGGATGTAATGGGACGGGGCACCCACCCAGGCAAACGTCTCGATCTGTAACATCTAGACCCGCTTTTGATGTCTAGGTGTTACAGATCGAGATCATTCCGAGGGACAGCTCCGTTTGTCTCAATCTGTAACACGTAGACCCCGTTTTCACTGCTAGATGTTACAAATTGAGATCTTCTGCCGGATGGTTTTGGTTTGTCTTGATCTGTAACAAGTGGACCCAATTTCCGCTTCTAGATGTTACAGATCGAGACATTTCTTCAGCTCCAACCTTTTGTCTCAATCTGTAACAGATAGACCCGTTTTGAGCCGCCACATGTTACAGATTGAGACAAACGGTCGGCCGGACTCACGACAGACAGGATCGGCTAACAGCAGCCGTGATCCCTTGGGGACGGAGGAAAAGGGCCCCGGCCGGGATGACCGACCGGGGCCCTTGGACAGAGCTATGTATTGCTGCAAGTCGTGTGTCTACGAGCTACTCCTCGACGAGCTCAAACTGATCGGGACCAACGCCGCACACCGGACACACGTAGTCCTCGGGCAGCTCGGGCGTATCGACCTCAACCTCGTAACCGCAAACGACGCACACGAACTTATACGTCTTCTTCTCCTCAGCCATGATGTTCTCCTCTCGAACGCGACTGGTGATGTACTTCGCTTATTAGTATATGTTCTCAATAATATAATGCAAGTGTTTTTAAAACATTTCTAGCCTTGATACGAAGACGCCTTCGGAGGCGTCTTGCCCTTCAGAACCTTGTGATAGTAGTCGTACGTCAGCGGTGTCTCGTCGCTCAGGCGCTCGGCATCCTCGACCTCGCCGATAAACAGCAGATGCGTGCCCACATCCACAGTGTCGATCAAATGGCAGCTAAACAGGGCCGCCGCGTGCTCGGGCACATAGGGCATGCCCAGAGCCGTCTCGCGGGTCTCGTATTTGGCAAACTTGTCATAATCGCTGCTGGTACGGAACCCAAAGTTACCGATGTAGAGCATGTCGGCGGTCTGATCGATCACGGTCAGCGCGAACGCTTTGGCCGATGCGATGACGCCCGAGGTGACGTTGTCCTTGTTCACGGCAACCGAAATGCGCGGCGGCATGGACGTCACCTGCACCGCCGTATTGATGACGCAGCCGGCGCGCAGCCCGTCTGCCGCAGCGCTCACCACGTACAGACCACTCGGCATGGTAAAGAACGCAGTTTTGTCCATAACGATCACTCCCCTAACCCGGGTTGGTACCTTATGGATGTATGTACCCACAAAAAAGGCGGCGCCCATAACGGACGCCGCCTTTGAGACATATGTGTCAAAACAGCAAGCAAGATAAGACGCCCGCAGTTGCGGTGAAATAGGGACTGAATAGCCCCTCAAACAGGCAAAACAGTCCGTATTCCACCGCAACTTATACAGAGCGCTTAGCGGTTACGCTCCTTGAGGGCGCGGTCAATCTCGCGCTGAACATCGCGCTTGGCCATATCCTCGCGCTTGTCGTAAAGCTTCTTACCGCGACCTAGGCCCAGCAGCAGCTTTACACGGCCGTCGGTATTAAAGTAGAGCTCCAACGGCACCAGCGCATAGCCGCGATTACGTAGTTTACCGTCGAGAAAGTCAATCTCCTTGCGGTGCAGCAGCAGACGACGGCGGCGATCAGGGTCGCGGTTCCACACGCCACCATGGCTATAAGG
>CALHDP010000086.1 GCA_938023085.1 uncultured Collinsella sp. | reverse complement strand
GATGCGCAGGAGCGGCGAGAGCAGCTAGAGCGGCAATTGAGGAGCTTGGAGACCGCATTTGGGCGCTGATGCGTCCCAGGAAGGCGCAGCGCGTCGAGCGCAGCCTTGATGACGTGATGAGGGAAGCAACGGAAGCCGCGCGCGCGTCGGAAGCGTTGGGCCGTAACCATGTCGCGCCGACGAACAGCAGGTCGCGCGGGCAGGCTCGGTGAAACGTAAACTATAGTTTACGTTTTCGGAGTCCATGATTGTGGACTCTACCAGCGGTTTGTTTGGCAAAAAAAGAAACCCGCCCGCCGTTAAGACGGGCGGGTGGGCTTACAATGGTGGCCACAGGTGAAGGGATGGCCGTCCCGACACCGCCGACACGAGGTAGCAGCTCGCATCAACACCACCTGCAATTATACGTGCAATACGTATCAGGGGGCAGGAATTCGAGACGTTACCTCCCAAAAAAACGGGAGGTTTTCTTTTTTATGGCAACCGAAAGTAAACAAATTGATGGGGTCGCGGATGACCCCGAGAACGGCGGCTTGAAATCCGGCCCTTGTCTAATAGCCGGATTTCATGCACTTTCGTGCACTTCCCCTAGCTACTACAACCCTTATAGGGGTGTAAATAAAAATACGCTGTCGGTCGATATGGTTCGACTTTCTCTTACCTTCAAGGGTGACCGCGGCGAGTGGTTGAGCCGCAAGGGAGCGCAGCTCACAGACTGCGACGAGATGAGCGCTTGGACGTCGAAAATCAGGCCGGGCGGGTGGTATGAGCTGTGGAGTTTCGCTTTGGGCGGCAGCTCGGTCGCGCTCGGCATCGGGTTTATGGAACCGTCCTGCAAAGTCAACATGCACAAGGGCTTTATCGAGTTCAACCCGAACAAGGTTGCTGGCGATAAAAGGTTCCACGGACTTCTTAAGACGCTTGGGACGTGTGTGTCCAAGGCTCGGCTCAAGCGCTTTGACCTCGCCTACGACATTCCGGTGAGCCGCTACGACTGCCGCTTGAGCAAGGACAGGCGCATGTACAAGTCCGTCATATCGAATGGCATCACGGAGTATCTGGGGGTCAAGAACACGCCCGCATACGTCAAGGTCTACGACAAGGCCGCCGAGCTGCATCTTGATACGGACAAGGTGCAGCTGACGCGCATCGAGATGACTTGTGATGGCGAGTGGACTGCGGAGCAGCTTGAGGAGCACTGGCCGCAGGTGCACGCGTGGCACAGTGAATCTGGGACAAAGGATTACATTCGCGTGATTGGAATCATGCTGGCCGAGAAAGCCGAGAGAAACGAGGACGTTGAGACGCTCATCAATATGCTTGGACGCACCAGCCGGCCAAAGGTACGCGAGTACCTGCGCACGCCGTGCGTGAAGTTGCCGGATGGAGCTGCCGCCCTGCTGCTGGCGGAAGCGAAAAGCTGGTGCGGCGCGGTAGTCGGGTCAATGTAGCAGGCGGTGACTACGGGGCGGCGTGTTCCGCGCTCGCGCGGATCTAAGCCGACTCGTTCACCGGCTGCGGAATTGACGCGGCGGGCAAGCAACAAAACCAGACTTGA
>CALHDP010000085.1 GCA_938023085.1 uncultured Collinsella sp. | reverse complement strand
GTGCGTCAAGTACATGACGGGCCACAGCCACACCGAGAAGGAAGGCACGCCGTTTGCCATGGCCGTCATGCAGCGCATGAACGACAAGTGCGCGGAGTGGAAGGCTGCGAGCGACATCGACTTCTCGCTGTACGGCACCCCGCTTGAGTCGACGACCTACAAGTTCGCCAAGTGCCTGCAGCGTCGTTTTGGCATCATCCCGGGCGTGACGGACAAGGGCTACATCACCAACAGCTACCACGTCCACGTGTCCGAGGAGATTGATGCTTTCGATAAGCTCAAGTTCGAGGGCATGTTCCAGCAGCTTTCGCCGGGCGGTGCTATCTCCTACGTTGAGGTTCCCAACATGCAGGACAACCTCAGGGCTGTCATTCGCGTGATGCAGTACATCTACGACAACATCATGTACGCCGAGCTTAACACCAAGAGCGATTACTGCCAGGTGTGCGGCTACGACGGCGAGATCAAGATTGTCGAGGACGATGGCAAGCTGGTGTGGGAGTGCCCGAACTGCGGCAACCGCGACCAGGAGAAGATGAATGTCGCTCGTCGTACGTGCGGCTACATCGGTACCCAGTTCTGGAACCAGGGTCGAACCGAGGAGATCCGCGACCGCGTGCTGCATCTCTAATAATCATCCCAGACTGCCCCGTAGCGAGGCCCCGGACCTTTACTCGCTATTTCGGACAGTCCTGGCTCACGACGGAGGCGCCACTGGCGCCTCCTGTTCGTGCGGAACTCATATCGAGCAAAGGTCCGGGGCCTCGCTACGGGGCAGTCAAGTTGACGTAGCTGAGATGCATCATGCGGTCTGCTCACTCCTCGAAGTTCTTAGCGGAAATGAGTTGACTTGCAACAATGCTTTGCTTGCGGAGTCGGTTGAGTTGCAACAAAGTTTTTATTGGACCTCGAACCCTATACTCGATGTTCGCTTCGTTCATTGAGTTACCCTTTGCATGAGGCCGGGACATATCGTCCCGCCCGCAGTTTCGCAGGCCGAAGGCCGAGAATGTTTGAGGACGGGATGATATGCTCCAGACCCCCAGGAAGGTTACCTATGAACTACGCGAACATTAAGTATTTCGACATTGCTGATGGGGAAGGTGTCCGTACTTCTCTGTTTGTGAGTGGGTGCCGTCGTGGGTGCAAGAACTGCTTTAACTCTGTTGCGTGGGACTTTGCTGCGGGCGAGCCGTTCGATCGTGCCGTCGAGGACAAGATTATCGAGAGTCTTGACCATCCCTTTATTGATGGCCTGACGATTCTGGGTGGCGAGCCTATGGAGCCCGAGAATCAGGCGAGTCTCGTTGACTTTATCGAACGCGTGCGTGCGGTCTATCCTATGGGGTCGGGGAAGACCATTTGGTGCTTTACCGGCGACGTGCTCGAGGAGCTTATGCCGGGCGGCCGTCATCATACCGAGGTGACAGAC
>CALHDP010000084.1 GCA_938023085.1 uncultured Collinsella sp. | reverse complement strand
AAACGCCGCCAGGAAAATCCAGACGCCTGGCGTGTTGATCCACGAAAACGTAAGCATACCGGGATTCTCACCGCAATACACCTGCACATGGCTCGCAAACGGCGCGAGCGCAGCATGTACAGCGGGCACCAGATTAGACGTGCCCAGCAGCAACACAAAGATCAGGATGAAGCACGACCAGGCCGAAAGCGCCGACTTAACGGTGAGCTGTTCGCCGGCCTCGATATTCATATGGAAGCGTGCGTCCAGATGCCCCGACTTCTCGGCACGCATGGCAAGCGCAGCTGTCAGCGCGAGCGAAACGATGGATCCTACGACCACGGCCAGCTCGGGGCCCACAAACATGGCAACGACCAGAGCCGCGCCGACAAACGACACGCCGGAGAGCAACGCCACGCCGGCAACACCGTGCAGACGCTCGCCCACACTCGCGGCATTGCCCTGGTCATCGGCAACACGGCCCGCAACCAGCACAATAAATAGCGGCATCACCACAAAGAACGGTGCGAGCTGCACCAGCTGAACGGTCGCTAGGTGAAGGGAATCCAAACCCACCAGGTCGGCAACGGACACCGTGGGGATGCCGATGGAGCCGTAGGGCGTGGGCACGCCGTTGGCCAGCAGGCAGATGAGCACGGCAGGCACGGCCTCAAAGCCCAGGCCCGCGAGCATGCCGGCGGGAATGGCGACAGCGGTACCGAAGCCGGCCATGCCCTCCATAAAGCCACCGAAGCACCAAGCCACGAGCAGCGCCAGCAGACGGCGGTCGCTGCTGATGGAGGTGATCATGCTGCCGATCACGTCCATGGCGCCCGTACGAACGCACAGGTTATACGTGAACACCGCGGCGATGATCACTAGGACGATGGGCCACAGAGCCATCAAAAAACCTTCGAGCGAGGCGGTCGCGATCTGCGCTGCCGGCAGGTGCCACCATGCGAAGGCAAGCAAGCACGAAAGGACAAACGATCCGATAGCGGCCTTCCAAGCTGGCCATTTAAAGCACAGCAGCATCACGACCAGCCAAATAATCGGCACAAGAGCCAGTAAGAATGCGGCGACGTCCATAGGTAGAAGCTCCTTGGTACCGCGTGGGCGGCATCGGGGGTGTCACAAAACTTCAACAGGATACCGCACGTTTACCGACAAATTACAGCCGCCCGCCGAAATTATTGAACAATCCGTTCAAAAACACGAACGAACACCGTCGCGTCTATACTAAAGCGCAGCAATAGAAAGGACTCCGCTTTGAGCATCACGCCCCTCGATAGCATTCGCCGCGCCATCGCCCGCCGCAACGGCGTCTCCAACCCCGCTGCATCGAGAGACGGCGCCGCGAAGGCCCAGGGCGGCCGCATCGAGAACGGCCTCTTCCCTGCCTCGCACACTGCCGAGGAACTCGCACGCATCCAAGAGCTGAGTCAGCGCAACGCCGGCGGGCCCGATAGCAGCCAAGCCACACGTCGCCGGCGCGAACGCGATCGCAAGCCCGGCCCCGTCCGCCGCATGGTCAACGCTTGGTGGAACCGTCTGCTCGGCGCCGTCTACGGCGGCGGCTTCT
>CALHDP010000083.1 GCA_938023085.1 uncultured Collinsella sp. | reverse complement strand
TAGGGACGTTCCTTTTCTGCCGGCAGTTTAGGAACGTCCCTAACTGCCGGCTCGGGAACGACAAAGCGCTAGTTCACTTCGACGGGTTTGGCGCCGGGATAGCGCTCCTCAAAGTCTAGGCGGTACTTATTGTCATTGGTGCCCGCCACGTTGTCGCGCGACAGCGGCGCCACAATCTCATTCTTGTGGTCCACAGGCTTGTCGTATTTCAGGCTGATCTCCCAGGCATCACAGATTGCGTCAATGCGGTGATCCAGGTCGTCGTACAGGGCGATGATGTCCTTCCAGGAGCTGTAGTTCTTGGAGCTCGTCGGGACGTCTAGGTCCTCGACGATGTCGTAATACTGCTCGATGGTGTCCTCCGTGCGCTCGGCGACGTCGGCGAGATTTTGACGGGTGGTTCGATCCTCTTCCAGATAGCTGCCGTTGAAGTTCTGCGCGCAGCCACGGACGTAGTTGTCGAGGTCTTCGAGCAAGTCGTAGTATTCGCTCAGTCGGCGGTAGAGATTCTGCTCGGAGAGCGTTGCTTCGCCGCCATCCTCGTCGTCATCGTCATCATCGTCGTACAGGCTGTTGGGATCGCCGAGAGGCTTTAGGTCATCGTCGTCGACGTCATGGTGCAGCTTAGCTACCTCGGCAGACGTCTGCGTGGCGGCGTTGTCGAAAGGCTTGATCACAAAGAAAACGACCAGGGCGATGATGATCGCCACCAGCACAACGATAACGGCGATAAGCGGCCCGGTGCCGCTCTTTTTGGGAGCGGGGGTCTGTGGCGAAGCGGGCGCGTATGCGGGAGCCGGCTGCTGTTGGGGCGAGTCGCTCGCGACGGGTATGCGCTGCGTGGTCTCGACGGCCGCGGGGCCTGCGGCGGGGTCGGGGCGATAGGCGAGGGGGTCGTCCGCCTTGACTTGCGGCGTATCAAGGGAGCCGGTCTGCTCAAAAGCGGGCTGGCTATCGCTTGCGGTTGTTTGCTCAACAGGTGCACCGCACGAGGTGCAGAACTTGGCATTATCTGCAAGAAGCTTGCCGCACGAGGCGCAATACCGAGACATTGCCACTCCTTTCGCCACATTTCAATGCAATACGACGATTATACCCAGCGTCCAAAATTCCCCATCATAAGTTGCGGTGAAATAGGGACTGTTTGGCGGTCTCAGAGCTTCAATCAGTCCCTATTTCACCGCAACTTCGGGGATGCCTCGATGGCTAGGTTGGATTTGGGGCGCGCCGAGCACTGGGGTATCATGGCTTGGTTGCTATAACTCGCATTTACGCGCCTTGTAGGAAGGGGCTGCGCCCATGGCTTTTGAGCCCGCTCAACATAGCTTTATCACGCTCGAGGGCGTCGATGGCGCCGGCAAGTCCACGCAGGCGCGCCTGCTTGCCCGCGCTCTTGAACTCGCTGGCTACCAGGTTGTGAGCCTGCGCGAGCCGGGCGGTACCGCCATCAGCGAAAAGATCCGTGCTCTGCTGCTCGACCCCGCCAATACAGCGATGGGCGACACCTGCGAGTTGTTGCTCTACGAGGCGGCGCGCGCTCAGTTGGTGCACGAGGTCATCGTGCCCGCCCTTGCTGTCGGTAAGGTGGTCCTGTGCGATCGCTTCTACGATTCCACGACCTGCTACCAGGCGTTTGCCGATGGCCTCGATCGCCAGATAGTACGCGACGCCAACAACCTGGCCGTCGCGGGTACGCACCCGGCGCTCACGCTCGTCTATCACATCACGCCCGAGCAGGCGGCGCTGCGCATGGCCGACCGCGGTGCGGCCGACCGCATGGAGGCCAAGGGCATGGCCTTCCAAGAGCGCGTCTACCAGGGATTTTGCGCCATTGCCGCCGAGGAACCAAACCGCGTAAAGCTCATCGACGCGACCGCGACCATCGAGGAAGTCTTCGAGAAGACGGTCGAGCAGGTTCGCGCCTACGGCCTCGATATTTCCCAGGACGCCGTCACCGCCGCGCTTGCCCAGGAGGCCGAGTAACATGGCCCCCGCTCAGGCAAGCCTGCTGGCCAAGCTCGACACCCAAGAGCGCGTGCGCGACTTTTTGACCAACGCCGTCGCCAGCGGTCGCGCATCGCACGCCTATCTGTTTTTGGGCGCGCCCGGCGCGGGCAAGCTCGACGCCGCGTGGGCGCTCGCCCAAGCCTTCCTGTGCGAGCAGGATGGCTGCGGCTCATGCGATAGCTGCGTGCGCGTCGCCCGCCATACGCACCCCGACGTGCACTATTACACGCCCGAGAGCGCCACGGGCTACCTCATCGCCCAGACCCGCGAGCTGCTCGATGACGTGCCTCTGGCGCCCATCCGTGCCAAGGCCAAGGTCTACATCATCGACCGGGCCGAGCAGCTGCGCGCCAACACCGCCAACGCGCTGCTCAAAACGCTCGAGGAACCGCCCGAGGGCGTCATGTTCATCCTGTTGGGCACCTCGGCCGACGTGATGCTGCCCACCATCGTGAGCCGCTGCCAGTGCGTACCGTTTCGGCTGGTGTCGCCCACTGTGGCCGCGCAGGCCGTGAGCCGCGCCACCGGTCAGGATCCCGCACGCTGCCGCATGGCCGTCGCTGTGGCGGGAAGCCCCACGCGTGGCATCGAGTTCCTCAAGAGCGCCGAGCGCCAGGACGCCCGTCGCCAGATGGTCCGTGCCATCGACTCGCTCATCGCCGCCGACGAGGCCGATGTGCTCAGTCGCGCCAAGTCGCTCATCGTCGCCGTCAAGGCGCCGCTCGCCGAGGTCAAGTCCACGCAGGAAAAGGTGCTCGAGCAAAATGCCGACTATCTGTCGCGTGGAGCATTGAAGCAGCTTGAGGACCGCAACAAGCGCGAACTCAACGCGCGCGAGCGTTCGGGTATCATGGAAGCGCTGGCGAGCGCGCGGACGCTCATGCGCGACGTGCTGCTGACACTTCAGGATGAGGCGGCAGACGTTGTGAACGAGGACGTGCGCGACACGATCGGGCGGCTTGCCGCGGCGACGAATGTTGCGGGTGCCACCCGGGCGCTCGAGGCAGTCGCGACCGCTGAGCGCAACATCGCCAGAAACGTTACTCCCCAGCTGGCCATCGAGGTCATGCTGTTCGATATCAGGAAGGCACTGAAATGCCGTTAGTCGTACCCGTTAAGTTTACCTACGCCTCGCGCGACCTGTGGTTCGACCCGCAGGATCTGGATATCCTCGAGGCCGATTATGCCATTTGCTCCACCGAGCGCGGAACCGAGATCGGCCTGGTCACGGCCGATCCCTTCGAGGTGCCGCAAGACGAGATCGGTCAGCCGCTCAAGCCCGTGTTGCGCGTGGCGAGCGACATCGACCTGCAGCTTGCCGACGACCTGGCTATCCAGGGTGACGAGGCCATGGTCGACTTCCGCCGTCTGGTCAAGGAACTCGACCTCGAGATGAAGCCGGTCGGCGTCGAGTACCTGTTTGGCGGCGAGAAGGCTGTGTTCTACTTTGCTGCCGAGGAGCGCGTCGATTTCCGTCAGCTCGTCAAGGACCTGTCCTCGACGCTGCACATTCGCGTCGACATGCGCCAGATCGGCGTGCGCGACGAGACCCGCCTGGTGGGCGGCTATGCCCAGTGCGGCCAGGAGCTCTGCTGCACGCGCTTTGGCGGACAGTTTGAGCCGGTTTCGATTCGCATGGCAAAAGAGCAGGACCTGCCGCTCAACTCGTCCAAGATTAGCGGCGTCTGCGGCCGCCTGATGTGCTGCCTGCGCTACGAGTTCGAGGCGTACAAGGACTTTAAGAGCCGCGCGCCCAAAAAGAAGACGCTTATCGATACGCCGCTTGGCAAGGCGCGTATCCAGGAATATGACACGCCACGTGAGCAGCTGGTGTTGCGCCTGGAGAACGGCAAAGTCTTTAAGGTCAACTTGGCCGACATGACCTGCTCTGAGGGCTGCAAAAAGAAGGCCGCCGAGCAGGGCTGCAACTGCCGCCCCGACTGCGTGACGCGCGATGTGCTCGAGCGTATCGAGTCGCCCGAGATGCGCCTGGCGCTTATGGAGCTCGACCGCGAGAACGGCGTCGACGTGGGCGATGGCCTGTCGAGCGCCGACCGTCTGGCCGGCACGTCGATGCCCAAGCGCCGCCGTCGCGATGCGGACGCCGATACCCGTGCCGGTCAGAGCCAGGGCGAGGGTCGCGGCCGCGGTAAGGGTCGCGGCAAGGCCGAGGCACCCGAGGCTGAGGAGGCCGCCGGTGGACGTCGCCGCCGCAAGCGCTCGGGTTCGGGCGATGCCGGCGAGGCTGCTCCCGCAGGCAAGAATTCTCCCCGCGAGCGCGAGGCCCAGCAGCCCCAGCAGCAAAACCGCGGCGGTGGCATGAATCCCACGCGCCGTCGCCGCCGTCACCTGTCGAGCGAGGAGCGCGAGGACGCCTTCCGCGCCGCAGCCGCTCGCGAAGCCGGTGCCGCCCCCAAGGGTGGTTCGGGTTCCGATACGCCTGCCGACAAGGGTGGCAAGCAGCGCAACGATGACGAGCGCGTCCCGCGTCCGCGTCGTCGCCATTCTTCGGGTACGCAGCAAAAGCCCTCGGTGCCCTCCGTGGCCGATCAGGTCTCGGATGGCGAGGTCAAGGTCACGCGCCGTCGCCCCGGAGATGGCGGAGGGGCGGCCGCCAAGGCCGCGCGCAGCGCTGCTCGCGACGAACGCGAGTCGCGCGAAGATCGTGGTGGCGAGGGTTCGGTCGACCAGGGCCAGAAGCGCCGTCGCCGCCGTCGTTCCCGCAAACCGCGCCAGGACGGTGGCGAGGGCTCGACCCAAAACTCGTCCGCACCGCAACCGCCCACCGGCGAATAGCGCCCGCAAACGGATTTAACCTGCCTGACCCCAAACGCGTCGGGGTACCATAGCGCTGAATCAACGACCCTCCCTGCGACCGAGCGTAGGGAGGGTTGTGTCGTGAAGAGACATTTGAACGTGTTGGGATGCCTGCAAGGTGCCGGCATCCTACCGTTTGCGGACGAATTGCTACCGTTTGCCGAGCGGGCGGCGCACGAGGCGCTTGAGGCGTTGTCGCCCACGCGATGCGCCGGCTGCGAGCGCGCCGGTGCGCTTATTTGCCAAGACTGCCTGGCCGCGCTCACGCTCATCGATCCACGTTATAGCTGCACCCGATGCGGTGCCCCGTTTGGAGACTTGCTGTGCACCGAGTGCTCGGTCGAGGGTGTGTCCTCGGCGATGGCCGAAGCTCTCGACCGGTGCCTGGCATGTGCCGCTTACACGCATCCGCTGCCGCGGATCATTAAAGCGTACAAAGACGCGGGCGAGCGACGTCTGGCGCCGTATCTGGCAGAGCTGCTATACGACACCGCCTTACATGCCCAGGTCGCGGCACCCGAACGCTTAGGCGGTGTGTTGTCCGGCGCCGATGCGGTGGTGTTTGTGCCCGCGACGGCGGCGGCGTTTCGGCGACGCGGTTTCGATCATATGGAAGCCATCGCGCGCCCATTTTGCGAGCTGTCGGGTGTTCCGCTGCTCGACGCCCTCGTTAAGTACGGTCATGGCGACCAGCGTGAACTCGGTCGTGAAGAACGCCGTGAACGCGCCCGAGGCATGTACGAGACCGTTGAGGACGTGCGGGGCCGCCGCCTGCTGCTTATCGATGACGTTATCACCACGGGCGCGACGATGGCCGCGGCTTCGGCGGAACTCAAGCGCGCCGGTGCTGCGGCAGTCGATGGCCTCGCTATCGCACGCGTTTGGTAGGGGTGATTTTGTGGCAGTGAAGATGGCGCGGTGTGACGAGCCGACAGACGAACAGCTAGCGGCTTCCGTAATCCTAACAGGCGCCTCGGCGCTACGCATGATGCGCGCCGAGCGCCGACAAATGGGTTACATAAGCTGGAGGGACCTCGATCCCGATGAAGAGCGCCGTGTGCTGCGCACGTCGTCGCCCTCGACCGAGGACATCTATCTTCCCGACTTGGTGCGGATTGGGGCCGCAAGCGGCGAGGTGCAAGAAGGTCTTTGCTTGCTGGTGGGATCTGCGGCGCAGCGCCGCCGCATGCCTGGCGTGGGCTGGTCCGTATGCTCCGGGTTGCCCGCCGGCTCGATTCTAGAGGTAGAACCGGGGGTGTACAGTCTATCTCCCGAGGCCCTTTGTGTTGCCGTTGCGCGTGAGGTCGGCTGCATCCAGGCGTTTGCCCTGGCCCAGGAACTATGCTCTAAGATTTCACTGAGCGACCGCGGGAAGTATCTGCCTCCCTACACCTCGCCTGTTACGAATAAACTTGCAAAGGACAAGGACCAGCCAGCAGATGTGGGCTACTTTGAGGTTGAGCCGGTGCTGACGCCCGATCGTCTGGCAGATTACCTCGCGGTATGCAAGGGGAACGCAGCCAAGCAGCTGCAGCGTCTGTGTCCCTATCTTTCGGAAAACCTGCGCTCACCCATGGAGTGCATCATGCTCGCCCTGTTTTCGCTTCCGTTTTCCTATGGCGGATTTGCCTGTGGTCCCTTTAAGACCGACTACAAGATTGAGTTCGATGACCGCGCGCAGGCAATCTCGGGGATGCCGCATGCAGTTTGCGATGCGTATCAGGAAGCAGCCCGGTTTGACCTGGAATACAACGGTGAGCTGGGCCATTCCTCCCGGAGGGGACGTATCCATGATGAAAAGCGCAACACGGGCTTGATTACTATGGGAATCGAGGTCGCGACGGTCAACAACGAAATGCTCTGTGACATGGAAGCGATGGAAGCGCTCGCATGGCGCATCTACCAACGCATGGGCAAGCGCTATCAGAATCGCGTAGAGGCTCGTCGAAAGAAGCAGGATGCGCTGCTGAACACGCTTCGAGCGTGTTTTGGGCTTAAGCCAGCATAAATCTATGGCTTTATAGGGGGCTTGTTATAGGCTCCGTGCAAAAAATGGCAAATATGAGTACTGTTACTAGATTAGTGACAGCGAAAACGAAGAAATCCGATCCTGAAATTGGTATTCATTGAAAAGATAATAAACAAATGTGGAGTATCTTGGCATCAAGCGGGCTATAAAGAGCTCGAAACCGGCGCGTGCGGAGGGAAAACGCTGCTACTAAATTGGTAACAGTACTCATATTTGCCGTTTTTTGCACACGCCACCCTAAGACGGGTGCCCCGGAGCTCCCCGTAGGGGAGCGACGGGGTCGATCAAAGCGCGTGCGGCCCGTCCCGACCTGCGAAATCTGTACTCGCGATGCGAATGACGCCCCTAACCTTAAACTTTAGCTTGAACTTAGCTATAATGCGCTTCGTTCCTACCAGGCTGTGGTTGCGGACGGACGAAATGCCCGTCCTAGTCCAAGACAGACGCGGTCAAAGGGATCCACGTAAGCGACCGCGTGCGCGCGGCGCGATCATGGCGCGTCCTAGATGTAAGCCGCACCGTCCGTTCTACTTTCTTTGGGGCAATACCGCCTCGCGGGCGAGCGGGCCAGTCGTGAAGGTGGCTGCGGCCTCCCGAGCAAACACCCCGGTGCGCAAGTGTGGGGTCAAATACCAGGTCAGCTGGTGGGAACAACCTGATATTCCGCGCAACGCACGGATCGTATACGACACAGAAGGCAGGGTAGTGGACATGGTGAGGGGCAGCTTGATGCACGCGGCTCGGTTAGGTGCTGAGACCGCAGCGGTCATCGCCGTTTTGGGCCTGAGCGGATGCGCGTTCAACCCGCTGTCTACGTTCACGACTCCCACGATCGACCAGATCGAGCGCGAGACCGTCACGCCGGCGGTGTCGGACGATGCCCTGGTCACTCCCGGAACCCTGACGGTCGCCCTCGATACTTCCGATGCGCCGCAGGCGATGCAGGGCGCTGACGGCGAGCTTACGGGGTATGCAGTCGACGCTGCCCGCGCCCTCGCAAGCCGCATGGGCCTTAAGGTCGCCTTTGTCGATGCGTCCTCGGCAGGTTCCGCGCTCGGCGACAAAAAGGCCGATATCTTTATCGGCGAGATCAACTCCACAGACGGGGACATTAGCTCGCTCGGCACCTGCCTGTACGATGCCGCTTCCGTGTTCGGTAAAACCAGCGATGGTGGGTCGCTAAACGTTTCCACCGATACCCTTAACACGTCCACCCTGGGCGTTCAGATGTCCTCGGCCTCGCAGGAGGCACTCGCCAAGCAGAGCATCACCGCCAACCAAAAGACCTACTCCAACATCAACGAGTGCTTTGAGGCGCTCGAGTCCGGCGAGGTCGACTATGTGATCTGCGACTCCACAGCCGGCGGCTATCTTGCACGCCTGATGAGCGAGGTCTCCTATGTCGGTTCGCTCGAGGCGCCCTCGACGCTTGGCGTTGCGGGCCTCTCGTCCAATGACGAACTGTGCCGTGCCGTGAGCGATGCCCTCGACGGTATTACGGCCGACGGCACGCTCGAGGCGGTTCACTCTGTCTGGTATGGCACGATGCCCTATGACCTCACCACCAAGACGGTTTCGGGCGCTAACGTGCAGCCGGGCGACTCTGAGTCCAGTGAGACCACATCCTCCGGCAGCGAGTCCTCCGATTCCAACAATGAGACCGCATCCTCCGAGGACAAGTCGTCCAGCCAGGAGAGCACCATCACCGATGACGACATTAACAAGCTCAATAGCTAGTTATTGCTAGGGGTGGTGTCTCCTATACGCTAGGAAGGACACCTCTTCACGGTTTCAACACGCAGAGTCGGGCTTCCCCAATAGGGGAGCCCGACTTTTTTGTTTCCATAAAACCAGCAGGTCAAAGCCAATTTCGAGAATCAAAACCAAAGTCGCCGTCGCCCTCCTATAGCGCACTTTGCCACAGAAAAGTGCGAGACTTCGGTATGCGGTATCAAGCAATCGTTATTCGGGTCTTTGGGAATCCGCGTGATTAAATGCACGGCAATGGGTACATAGCCAGTACAGTAAGTCCCCGAGGCAGATTGGAGCCACGTATGGATATCAAGGTTTCTGGACGCAAGACGACGGTAACCGATGCTCTGCGTGCGCATGTGGATGAGAAGATCGGCGAGGCGCTCAAGGTTTTCGATATCGAGCCCATGACGGTCGACGTTGTACTTCGCTATGAGAAGAACCCCTCGAACCCCAACCCGGCAATCGTCGAGGTTACGGTTCGTGCCCGCGGTTCGGTGATTCGCGTTGCCGAGCACGGCGCAGATATGTACGCCGCCATCGACCTCTCCGCCGATAAGGTCACCCGCCAGCTGCGCAAGTTCAAGACCAAGGTCGTGGACAACCGCCAGGGCGGTGCCAGCGCAGCGGATGTCGCACCGGTCGAGCGCGTCGAGGATCTGGCCGACCTGCTGCTGCCCGAGGAGGAGGACGACCTGCTCGTCCGCGAGAAGGTCATCGACGTCACCCCGATGACTGAGGAGCAGGCGCTGGTGCAGACCGATCTGCTCGGCCACGACTTCTACGTGTTCGAGAACGCGACGACTGGCCTCATCAATGTGGTGTATCACCGTAAGAATGGTGGATATGGCATCATCAAGCCCCGCATCGAAACACTTGACGAGTAAAATACGTTAACTTGCATGAGTTAACGGTTGGCGGCCATCCCATGCGGGTGGCCGCCTTTTTACGTAAGGAGTCGCTTTGATGGACAAGGCCGCATCCGCCGGTCATTCGGACCGTTGCCGCATCGTCGTCGATACCTGCTGCGACTTTAGCCCCGAGGTCGCCGCGAACCTCGATGTCGATATCCTGGGTTTCCCCTTCATTATCGATGGCGAGGAGCGCACGGATGACATCTGGTCGAGCATCACACCCAAGGAGTTCTACGACCGCATGCGCGCCGGTGCCCGCGTGTCCACCTCGGCCGTGTCGCTCGGTCGCTATATCGAGTTCTTTACCGAGTGCGCCAAAGAGGGCACGCCCACGGTCTACCTGTGCTTTACCTCGGCGCTGTCGTCGAGCTACAACTCCGCGTGCCAGGCGGCAGATGCCGTGCGCGCCGAGTATCCCGATTTTGAGTTGTACGTGGTCGACAACGCTCTGCCCTGTGCGACCGGCGAGCTCTTGGCGCTCGAGGCCGTCCGTCAACGCTCGGCGGGACTCACCGCCAAACAGCTGGTCGACTGGGCAAACGAGGCCAAGACCTATGTCCACGGCTACTTTACGCTCGAGAGCTTTGACGCGCTGGCTGCCGGCGGCCGCATTCCGCCTGCGGCGGCACAGCTCACGGCAAAGCTCGACGTCAAGCCCGAGCTCTCTTACGACCTTGCCGGCTCGCTGTCGCTGATCGGCGTCAACCGCGGCCGCAAGAAGGCGCTCAAGTCCATCCTCAAGTCGTTCCGCGAGAACTATGTGCCCGATCGCACCATGCCCATCGCCATCATGACGGCCGATGCCGAGAAGGATGGTGACTGGCTCGAGGCTGCCGTTCGCAAGGAGGAAGGTTGCGCCGACGTCACGATTATCCGTAGTTCCGTCGGTCCTACCATTGGCTCGCACGTGGGGCCCGGCATGGTGGCGCTTGCGTTTTGGGGCAAGAACCGCGCCGAGAAAGCCTCGCTTTCCGACCGCATCGCACGCCGTGTGCGTGGTGAGTAGACAGGCGCTACGACCACAGGCGCCCCGCAGCTCAAGCGCTGGCACTGAGTATTCAACCTGGTAATAACACCCAACCCAAAAGGAAAGGTTTCATGGCAAACAAGCTCTCCGTCGCATTTATCGGCACCGGAATTATGGGTGCCCCCATCGCCGGTCACATCCTGGATGCCGGCTATCCCGTCACGGTCAACAACCGCACCAAGCCCAAGGCTGCCGCGCTTATCGAGCGCGGTGCCGTTTGGGCCGATACGCCGGCAGATGCCGCGGCGAACGCCGATGTCGTCTTTACCATGGTGGGTTATCCCGCCGATGTCGAGGAGCTCTACCTGTCCGGCGACGGCCTGCTGGCCTGCACCAAGCCGGGCGCAGTGCTGATCGACCTCACCACGAGCTCGCCCGAGCTGGCGCGCGACATTGCCGAGGCCGCCCAGGTTTCCGGCCGCATGGCGTTTGACTGCCCCGTCACCGGCGGCGAGTCGGGAGCTATCGCCGGCACGCTCACGGCTATCGTGGGCGCCACCGAGAACGACATTGCCCCGGTCCGCGACATCCTTTCCACCTTTGCGGCAACCATCTGCTGCTTCGACGGCGCCGGCAAGGGCCAGGCTGCCAAGCTCGCCAACCAGGTGTCGCTGGGCGCCTGCATGGTCGGCATGGCAGACGCTATGGCATTTGCCGAGCTGAGCGGCCTTGACCTGGAGAAGACCCGCCAGATGATCCTGGGCGGTACCGGCAAGTCCGGCGCCATGGAGAGCCTGGCTCCCAAGGCGCTCGACGGCGACTACAAACCCGGCTTTATGGTCGAGCACTTCATTAAGGACCTGCGCTTGGCGCTCGCCTATGCCGACGACCGCGAGCTTGCGCTGCCCGGCGCCGACGTGGCCTTTACGCTCTACGACATGCTCGACGCCATCGGTGGCGCCAAGCTGGGTACCCAGGCCGTCACGGTCCTCTATAAGGAGGAGGCCGACGCCATCGCCGCCGGTCTGGACTGGTCGCAGTATCGTCCCGAGGAGCATGGTGCTCACGAGGAAGGCTGCGGTTGCGGCGAGCACGGCGACGATCACGAGTGCGGTTGTGGCCACCACCATGGCGAGGACCACGAGTGCTGCGGCGGCCACGGCCATGACGACGGCCACGAGTGCTGCTGCGGCCATCATCACGGGGAGTAGCGCCCATGAGCTGGACGTTCGTGGTACTAGCGCTGGTGCTCTTTCTCTTTGCGATCTACATTGGCTTTTTGTGCGGCCAGTGGGCGTGCGAAAAGCGCGTGATCACCAAGCGCGACTACTGGATCGCCAATTTTGCAGGAGCGGCGGCAGTCGTCCTACTGACCTGGGTGTTCTCGCTGTTCCCGCTGGTGCAGTTTGCGCCGATCGGCTGGCTCGGCGGCTTTATCGCCGGTCTTAAGATGAGCTTTGGCGAGTCCGTCGGTCCGTGGCGCAAGCACGACGAGGTCTTTAACGTCAACAAGGCTCATCGCGCCGCCGCCGACGCGGGCGACGCTGAGGAACGCCGCCGTGCGCGTCGCAATGGCGCGGCCGACCGACAGCTCATCTCGGTCACCGATGACAGCAAGGGTGCTGGCAAGCACGCTAAGAAATAGTAAGAAGAGGTAACTATGGCAGAAAACAAAGACGAACAGCTCACCGACGAGGAGCTGGCACAGCTTCAGCTGGCAGAGGAGAACGAGAACGCCGTCGACCGTCTGGTCCAGGAGCTCGGCTGCCCCACGCGCCGCATCCGCCAGTTTGCCGCCCGCGTGCTGCACCTGCTTGCCGAGCGCGATCCGCAGCGCGTCGTGCCTTGCGTGCCCGCGCTGATCGAGGCGCTCGACCGCCCCGAGGCGCAGACCCGCTGGGAGGCCCTCGATGCCCTGACGGCGCTCGCTACTACCTGCCCCGAGCAGCTGGGCGATGCCTTTGAGGGCGCCGAGACTGCGCTGTTCGACGAGATCTCCTCCACGCTGCGCTATGCCGCCTTCCGCCTGCTGTGCGTGTGGGGTGCCACGAGCGTCGAGCGTTCGCGCGAGGCTTGGCCCATCCTGGACGAGGCCATCCAGTGCTACCACGGCGACCTTGAGTATCGCGACATGCTCGGTTGCCTGTACGAGTTTTGCCAGGGCGAGATCGACGCCGAGGTTGCCGAGAAGCTTGCGCTGCGCCTTAAGTTCGATGCCGAGAACGGTAAGGGCAGCTATCTCAAGGCCCGTTCGAGCGAGATTTGCGAAATGCTTGTTAAACGTTTTGGCCTGGATCTCTCCAAAAAGAAGAAGCGTGCTAGCGTTAAAAAGTCTGACGACGCCGAAGACGAGGAGTAACAGATTATGGCGCACGATGTAGTCCTGATTCCCGGTGACGGTATCGGTCCCGAGATTACGCAGGCCATGCGCCGCGTGGTCGAGGCCGCCGGTGTCCAGATCAATTGGAACGTCCAGGAGGCCGGTGCCGGTGTCATGGACGAGTTTGGCACGCCGCTGCCCCAGCACGTGCTCGATGCGGTCGCCGAGACCAAGGTTGCCATCAAGGGTCCCATTACTACGCCGGTTGGCACGGGTTTCCGCAGCGTTAACGTCGCCCTGCGCAAGCACTTTGACCTGTACGCCTGTGTGCGCCCTTGCCTGTCGCAGCCGGGCGACGGCTCGCGCTTCCGCGACGTCGACCTGGTCATCGTGCGCGAGAACACCGAGGACCTCTATGCCGGCATCGAGTTCGATGAGGGGGCTGCCGAGGTCGAGGAGCTCTCGCAGCTTGTCGAGCGCTCGGGTCAGAAGGCCTTCGCCGCCGATTCCGCTATCTCGATCAAGCCCATCTCCATCGCCAAGAGCCGCCGCATTGTGGAGTACGCCTTTGAGTACGCCCGCCGCTGCGGCCGCAAAAAGGTGACGGCCGTGCATAAGGCCAACATCATGAAGGCGACCGATGGCCTGTTCCTGCGCGTTGCGCGCGAGGTGGCCGCCAACTATCCCGATATCGAGTTCAACGACAAGATCGTCGACGCCACCTGCATGGGCCTGGTCCAAAACCCCAACGACTTCGATGTCCTGGTGCTGCCCAACCTGTACGGTGACATCGTGAGCGACCTGTGCGCCGGCCTGGTGGGCGGCTTAGGGATGGCCCCCGGCTCCAACATCGGTGCCGACTGCGCCATCTTCGAGGCAACGCACGGCTCCGCGCCCGATATCGCCGGTCAGGATATCGCCAACCCCACGGCCGAGATCCTCTCTGCTGCGATGATGCTCGATCACCTGGGCGAGAACGACGCTGCCAATCGTATCCGTGCCGCCGTATCTGCCACGCTCGACGAGGGCGAGCAGGTTACCGGTGACGTGCGTCGTGCCCAGACCGGCTCCGTCGAGGGCGCCGTGGGCACACAGGCCTTTGCCGATGCCGTTATCGCGCACTTGGCCTAAGGTATGCACGCTGCAAACGCCTAAATAGTACTTAAGTGTTTGCGTATAACCTAAGAATCAATACGCCCGGCACTCTGTCGGGCGTATTCTATTGAAGACTATGTTTCCTAACAAGGAGTAACCGATATGGGTCTGATTCAAAAGAAGGACGAGAAGGACGAGATCGACGGCATCCAGATCATCGAGCGCGGCGAAGGCCCCGACGGTGACGAGGACGAGAAGATCGACCTGGTCACCGGTACGTCTGCCGAGCACATTGCCGCCGGTACGACGGTCGAGGAGGAGGACGCCCGTCTGGAGGCTCAGATTGCCGCGGATGCCGCTGACGAGGATCTGATGCCCGAGGAGCAGGACGAGGACGACGACTCCGACGTGGATGACCACACTTGCAAGCACAAGAAGACGATGATTGCCGCCTTTGTGGTTGCAGTCGTGATTGCTGCCGTGATTGGCTTCTTTATTGGCAATGGTGGTTTTGGCGGCAAGGGTGTCGGCTCGTCGACCCTGACCGAGGACCAGCTCGATTCGACCGTGGCAAGCTACAGCTACAACGGCAAGAAGAGTGACATCACCGCACGCGAGGCCATCGAGAGCCAGTACAGCCTCGACACCGTCAAGGACGACGACGGCAACTATACCGCTCCGTCTGCCGACGTCATCCTGTCCTACGTGCGCAACAAGATCCTGCTCGACGCTGCCGAGGACGAGGGCATCACCGTCTCTTCTAAGGAGATGAAGCAGTACGCCGAGGATTCCATCGGCACTTCGGACTACAAGACCATGGCCACGCAGTATGGCGTGTCCAAGGACCAGGCCAAGCAGATCGTCCGTCAGTCCGCGACGCTGCAGAAGCTCTACAAGAAGAAGGTCGGCGACAGCTCCGCAAGCATGCCCACCGCCCCGACCGAGCCTGCTGACGGCAACGAGGAGACCGCGAGCAAGGACTACGCCGACTACATCATCAACCTTGCCGGTGACGAGTGGGATAGCGAGAAGGGCACCTGGAAGGACGCCGATAGCACCTACGCTAAGGCATTTGCCGATGATGCCTTTACGGCCGATAGCGCTACCTATAAGCAGGCCATGACCGCCTACTACACTGCCTACCAGCAGTATTCCTCGCAGGCTTCGAGCGCCAGCTCCAAGTGGACCGAGTATGCGAACGGCCTCTATGCCAAGGCTAACATCAGCATTTACGGCCTGTTTGCGTAAGGTTTGCCTGAGCCGCCGAGCGTGTAGCCAAAAATCTGATAAGCCCGCTAGAACGGACATCGTTCTAGTGGGCTTTTTGCACTGGGGGGCAATGGGAGGGGGTGGTTGTATGCAAATTTTGGGACACTTTATTCATATAAAGTGAAAACGATTTCGGCTAAACTGGTAGTAACAATGTGGTACCACTGTTCATCTGGTAGTAACCAATTTTGAAACGAAATCGAATGGTAATTGCTAAGAATTAGTTTGGTAATGAAAGAAACGCACCATGTCTACCTGCGTAAATTACCGTTTACGGGCCAAAAATAACCGTTTGGCAACGATATAGTAATTTGAACGAAATGTGGTGGACGTTTGAATTGAGTGTGTGCTACCGTACATACCAGCAACCCCAAATAGGGACTGGGTTGTCTAAGTTTGCGCATCAATGCCGGCAAGCGGAGAAGCCGGTATGCACAAGGCGCGGACATGGAACTCGTTGGTGAACAACGAAAGAAAGGTTGGAGGAGATACCATATGATGAAGTACCTCCAGAAGCTCGGCAAAGCGCTGATGCTTCCCGTCGCGGCGCTTCCCGTCGCAGGTATTCTTATGGGCGTGGGCTACCTGCTCGCTCCCGCAGTCATGGGTGCTGTCGGTGACACTACCGGTTTTGCCTATACCGCCGGTTTCCTGCTCATCAAGGCAGGCGGCGCTCTTATCGATAACATGGCCTGGCTGTTCGCAGTCGGCGCCGCTGTCGGCCTTGCCGACGATCACGATGGCACCGCTGGCCTCGCTGGCCTCGTCGCCTTCCTGATGATCCAGCAGCTCTTGAACCCCGCTGTTGTTGGCACCATTCGTGGTATGGACGCCGATGCTCAGACCGCTTGGCTTGCCACGACCGAGGGCATCGCGTTCTCCAAGATCGCTGGTAACTCCTTCATCGGCATCCTGTCCGCCATCATCGGTGGCACTTGCTACAACAAGTTCAAGGACACTCGTCTTCCCGACTGGCTGGCCTTCTTCTCCGGCAAGCGTTGCGTCGCCATCATGACCGCCGTCATCTGCATCGTCGTCTCCGTCGTCCTGCTCTTTGCTTGGCCGCTCATCTTCGGTGCTCTTGTTGCTCTTGGTGAGGGTATCGCCGCCATGGGTGGTATCGGCGCTGGCATCTACGCCTTCCTCAACCGCCTGCTCATCCCGACCGGTCTGCACCACGCTCTGAACAACGTGTTCTGGTTCGACACCATCGGCCTGGGCGACCTGACCCACTTCTGGGCTGGCGAGACCTCTGCTGACGTCAAGTGGAGCCTCGGTATGTACATGTCCGGCTTCTTCCCCTGCATGATGTTTGGTATCCCGGGCGCTGCCCTGGCTATGGTTCAGACCGCTAAGAACAAGAAGGCTGCTATCGGCCTGGTTGTCTCCGCTGCTATCTGCGCCTTCGTCTGCGGCGTCACCGAGCCCTTCGAGTTCGGCTTCATGTTCCTGTGCTTCCCGCTCTACGTCGTGTACGCTGCCCTGTACGGCATCTTCACCATCGTCACCTACTATGTTGGTTTCCGTGCTGGCTTCTGCTTCTCCGCTGGTGCTACCGACCTCCTGTTCTCCTCTAGCCTCCCGGCTGCCGCCAACACCTGGATGATCATCCCGCTGGGCATCGCTGCCTTCGTGGTCTTCTACCTCGTGTTCCGCTTCGCCATCACCAAGTTCAACCTCATGACCCCTGGTCGCGAGGATGAGGATGTCGAGGAGACCTCTGCTTCCGCCGCTGCTGGCGACGACAAGTTCGCCGCTCTGGCCGCCGCTGTTCTCGCTGCCGTCGGTGGCAAGGAGAACGTCAAGACCGTTGACTGCTGCGCTACTCGCCTGCGCTTCGAGCTCGGCGATTCCGCTCTGGTCGACGAGGCTGCCTGCAAGAAGGCCGGCGCTCTGGGTGTCATGAAGATGGACAAGGGTGCTACCCAGGTCATCATCGGCACGCAGGTCCAGGCTGTTGCCGAGGAGCTCAAGAAGCTTCTCTAAGCCTTAAAGACGTATCGTCTTGCAAAGGGTCGTCCCGCTCCGCGGGGGCGGCCCTTTTTGCTACCTCGATACCTGATGTAGCGTTGTAATTGGTATTACAGTGCGCAGGCTATCAACCGGCAAACAATATTGAAATATGCTGGTTGACCTGCTGTTATTCCAATAAAACTGCTATAGTACGTGGTGTCTGGTTACAACCAATTTCGAGTCATTTATCCGGCAGGTATCATTATGGCAATGGGAGCGCGCAAACAACCTCTGTACGATCAGCTCGTCGATTTGTTGACCGATAAAATCGATCACGAACTTCGGCCCGGCGACTATTTGCCGTCCGAGCGCGACTTGTCGGAGCGCTACGGGCTTTCGCGTACTACGGTTCGCCTTGCCCTGCAGGAGCTTGAACGCCTGGGCCTGGTGGTTCGTCAGCGTGGCCGTGGAACCATGGTGTGCGACCGCTCTCTGCAAACGGCAAACCTCACGCAGACCTATAGCTTTACCGAGCAGATGAAGGCGATCGGCCGTGTGCCCAAGACGACGATTCTCGAGTTTACCGAGGTCGAGGCTGACAAGAATATTGCCGTAGAGATGAATGCGCGCCTGGGCGAGCGCCTGTACAAGATCAAGCGCCTGCGTATAGCCGATGGTGTGCCGCTGATGATTGAGTGTACATATCTGCCAAGTCGCAAGTTCTTTGCGCTTAAGCGCCCCATGATCGAGAACAAATCGCTGTACGACATGATCGAGCAGGACTTTCACGAGAAAGTTCGCGTGGCAGAGGAAGAATTCTACGCGAGTATCGCCCGCCATTCCGACGCTCGTCTGCTCGAGATTACCGAAGGCGCACCGGTGCTGGATTTGATTCGTACCACATATGACATGAACAACGAGGTTATCGAGTATACGCGTTCGGTTGCGCGCGCCGACCAGTTTAAGTACAAGGTCTACCACAACCGCGCAGTCTAGAGTTATTGGGTATAAACGGCTTGGCGTGTTTTGCGGCGGGTGCAAAATGTGCCAGGCGGTAGAAGGCAACGAACAATCGCTCGAATTAACAATGCAGTGGTTTTTGATCCGCCCTAAAACGCACTGCGGGTACGGGAGCATAGATGAGCACGTATGCTATCAAGGCCGACAAGTTCTTTTTGCCGGCGGGGCCGCAGCTGGGCGGCTACCTCATGGTCGAAGACGGCGTCTTTGGCGCTTGGCAGGCCGATGAGCCCGCTTGTGAGATCAAAGATTATTCGGGTACATGGATTGCGCCGGGCATGGTGGACACCCACATTCATGGCTTCTATAACCATGCCACGACCGATAACGATGCCGAGGGCATCAACATCAGCTCGACCGAGCTCGCGCGTCGTGGTACCACCAGCTGGCTGCCCACGACCTTTACCGACGGCGTGGAGCAGATCAAGGACGCCTGTGCTGCTATTGCACAGGCGGACGAAGAGCGCGGGCCCGAGTTCTGCGGTGCCCGTATTCAGGGCATCTACCTAGAGGGTCCGTTCTTTACCATGAAGCATGTGGGCGCCCAGAACCCTGCCTTTTTGATCGATCCCT
Source organism: uncultured Collinsella sp. (assembly GCA_938023085.1). Taxonomy (GTDB): domain Bacteria; phylum Actinomycetota; class Coriobacteriia; order Coriobacteriales; family Coriobacteriaceae; genus Collinsella. The sequence goes on along the minus strand of CALHDP010000083.1, from coordinate 10,659 downwards.
CCGAGGAGGTCTTTGACGAGTGGCAGGAGGCCGCCGGCGGTCGCATCGTCAAGAGCGCCATGGCGGCCGAGCGTGACGGCGCTGCCGCTTACGCCGCGGCTCTGAGTGCAAAGGGCGTCGTGACCTGTATTGGCCACTCCGATGCCACCTATGATGAGTGCGCCGCCGCCATCAATGCTGGCGCCAGCTGCTTTACGCATACCTACAACGGCCAGCGCGGTCTGCATCACCGTGAGCCCGGTGTCGTCGGGGCCGCTATGACCACGCCCAATACCTATGCCGAGATCATTTGCGACGGCAAACACGTGAACCCTGCTGCTATTAAGGCACTGCTGCAGGCCAAGGGCTGGCAGCACACGGTGCTGATTACCGACTGCCTGGGTTGTGGCGGCATGCCCGAGGGTAAGTACACCAGCGGTGGCATGGATGTCATTATGAAGGACAACCTTTGCTGGCTTGCCGATGGCTCTGCCATCGCCGGCTCGGTGCTCACGCTCGCGCAGGGCGTCAAGAACATCGTCGACTGGGGTCTTGCGAGCGCCGATATCGCAATTCGCATGGCGACCGAGGTGCCCGCGCGCTCTGCTCACGTTGAGGATAAATGTGGCAGCATTATGCCTGGCCGCGATGCCGACTTTGTCGTGTTCAATCCCGACCTTACCCTGGTCGAGACGTATGTGGGTGGCAACAGCGTCGGCAATGCGTTTGCCGAGTAGTCGCCAAAGAAACGATCCGAGAGGGGATTTAGATGATTTACGGTGCATTGGGCGATATCGAGGAGTACCGCGGAATGCTCAAGGGCCTCGACGTGCTGATTGACTGGCTCGAGGAGAACGACCTGGCGCAGCTCGAGGTCGGCAGCCATCCGATTCTGGGCGACAAGGTCTTTGCGAACGTCATGGCTCCCACGACGCGTCCCGAGGCCGAGGCCCACTACGAGACGCATCAGCGCTATCACGACCTGCAGATTGATGTCGAGGGTCGCGAGGCCTTTAAGGTTGCCACGGGCAGCCTGACGCTGGTTCAGGAGTTCGACGAGAAGGACGACTGCGATCTGGTCGATTCCGACGCCTCGATCGCCGGCGATCTTGCCGACGACAAGTTTGCGCTGTTCGTTGCCGGCGAGCCTCACATGCCCACGCTCGAGTTCCCGGGCGATGGCGCACAGCCGGTCAAGAAGATTTGCTTTAAGCTGCTTGCAGATGCTTACTGGGAGGAGTAGCGAGCTACTCGGCTGAGCTGTTCGTCTGATGGCGTGATTCCCCTATAGAAATCACGCTAGAACCCCGCCAAATGCGTTTTCCCTAGGGGATCACGTTTGGCGGGGTTTTCTGTTTTTGAGTAGAAAGCGGTCAACGTGGCGATGCTTGGATTGGCGCGCACGCACTCAAAATCGGCAACAAAAAAGCCGCCCGAAGGCGGCTATCTTGTGCAATGGAGCCAGCGACCGGGCTCGAACCGGTGACCCCCGCTTTACGAGAGCGGTGCTCTACCAACTGAGCTACGCTGGCGGCCATGTGGTGACGCAACTGAGGCGTCAACGGCTGTCTATGATACGGGACATCGCTCATCCGCGCAAGTGTTCTGACGGCTTTTCTCACTTTAAATGCACTAATATTAGAAGCGTGATGTCTGTGGCACCCATTTGGCGTTTGACCTGCTGTTGAGTTGGTGGCCGACGTCCCGCTCGTATGGGTCTCAAACAGAATGGGGCTGCCATGGCTCAACCCAGGATCCTTCTCACACGCATCGATGACCGGTTTATTTACGGGCAAGGCGTTGAGCTGTGGAATGAGGCGGTTGGTTCCAACCTCGTCCTGATCGTTAACGACGAGATTGCGGCGGATTCGCGCAAGTGGGCGCCTATGAGGGTCGCGGCGCCCGAGGGCGTGTGGACGCGGTTTTTCTCGGTGCAAAGGACCATCGACATCATTCATACCGCAACGCCGCGTCAATGGATTCTGATCATGGTGGCCTCACCCGCCGATGCGCTCGCGCTGGTTAAGGGCGGCGTGCCGATCACCAAGATCAGCATCGGCCATATGCAGGCAGGGGAGGGCAAGCGTCCCGCAACACCCGCAGTTGCCGTAGACGACACAGACGTCGCTGCCCTCAAAGAGCTGCAAGCGCTCGGCATAGAACTAGAAATCCGCTACCTCCCCAGCTCCAACCCCGACCCCATCCAGCTAGTCATTTAAGAACGTCCCCAATGACTAGGTAGCAAAACGCCCGTCGGCGGTGTGCCGGCGGGCGTTGCTGTGCGATATGTCGCGTTGTGGGCCTAGTGCCTCATAAAGTGGTATTCGATCACATTGCTGTAGGGATGACCGGGGCCCACGATGCCCTGGGGGAACAGCGCATGGTGCGGCGTGTCAGGATACATTTCGGCCTCGAGGGCAAAGCCGGCGCCCCAACCGTAGTTGGCATCGTCTTTGGCGTGTTCGTCGCCCAGCCAGTTGCCGGTGTAGAGCTGCACGCCCGGGGCAGTGGTGTAATAGTCCAGCTCACGGCCGGTCCACATCTCCTCGACGTGCATCGCGCGGCGCAGATTACGGCCGTACTGATAGCCATCGATGCACAGGCAGTGGTCGTAGCCACGGGCCTGCTTAATCTGCGGGTCGTCGGCTTCCATGCCGGGCGCGACGGGGCGCAGCTCACGGAAGTCAAACGGCGTGCCCTCGACCGGAGCGATCTCTCCGGTGGGGATATTCTGCTCGTTGATGGGCAGGTAGTGGGCAGCGTTAGCAACAAAGAAGTGCTCACAGTCCATGCCGGCGTTGTGACCGGCAAGGTTAAAGTACGTGTGGTTGGTCATGGACACGTACGTGGCGCGGTCGCTCTCACAGCCATATTCGATACGGAAGCAGCCGGTGCGCGTCACGGTAAACACGGCCGTAAAGGTGCGGTTGCCGGGAAGGCCCAGCTCACCGTCCTCAAGCGAGGTGGTCATGCGCACGGCATTGTGGACCTCGTCGAGCTCAACGTCCCATACGCGCTTGTGCAGACCATGCTCAAGATCGCTGTGCAGGTTGTTGGTGCCCTCGTTGGCGGGCATATGCCAGTCCGTGCCGGCGATGGTGATCGTGGCACCTGCAGTGCGGTTGGCCACAGGTCCGATGGTCGCGCCAAAGCAGGCGGGGTTGTCAAAGTAATCCTCGAGCTTATCGAAGCCCAGCACCACATCGCGCGCGTTGCCGGGGATGTCGGGCACGTCGATGCCCAACACGGTGGCGCCATAGTCCATAATGCGAACGCAGATCTCGGGCCCGTTGAGGGTGTAACAATGAACGGGGGTACCGCACGGCGCGGTGCCGAAAAGCTCGGAAGTGATCATTTGGTTCCTAACATCGAGGTATTTCGGACAAACTGTAGCGCGAACAGGCGAGATTATCACTACACCCCACTAAAGCAGGGGGTATTTTTCTCAAAAAAGTGATGATTGGAGCTGTGCGGGCGTTCATTTCTGACGCGCGCGAGTCTGATACAATTTGTTCGTTATTGTTTGAATTGACGTGAGCGTGGAACAGCGAGGACTCATCGTGATTAAAGCGGAGCGACAGGATAAGGTTCGGCAGCTGCTCGAGGAACAGGGAACGGTCTCGGTCAAGGAGATTTCGGATGCGTTAGGTGTCTCGGATATGACGATCCGCCGTGACCTTGAGGAGCTTGCGAGCCTGGGCGAGATCGAGCGCGTGCACGGCGGAGCCCGCAGTGCGCAGGGCCGTCCACACGCTATGCTGCGCCATGAGTATTCGCACAGCGAAAAGCGCACGAAGCATGCCGAGGAAAAGTTGCAGATTGCGCGCCGTTCTGTGGAGCTTATCGAGGAAGGCTCGACCATCTTTTTGGGCACGGGCACTACGGTTGAGCAGATGGCCTCGATGCTGCCGGCGTTTCGCCTGCGCATTGTGACCAATTCGCTTTCGGTGTTTAACCTGCTCGAGGCGCGCGAAGACTGCGACCTGTGCCTGGTGGGCGGCATGTACCGTCGCCGCACCGCCGCTTTTGTGGGACCAACGGCCGAGGATACCCTGCGTGCGCTGGGCATCGACGCGGCGTTTATCGGTGCCAACGGCATTCTGGACGGCGACGTGTCTACATCCAATATGGAAGAGGGCCGCATCCAGCAGCTCGCCTTTAGCAAGGCCGACTCGCGCTATCTGATCGCCGACTCCAGCAAGATCGGCAAGCGCGATTTCTACACCTTCTGCCGCCTGGACAGCCTGGACGCCGTAGTGTGCGAGCCGAACATCTCCGCCGAAGACCGCGCCGCCATCGAGGAGCACACGCAGGTCATCTGCTAACTAGCGCAGCAGGCGATACTTCTGCCCCCTGCCGGTGCCTTCAACTGTCGCCAGGCCTGTCTCAACGAGTTTTTTGAGGATGCGAAGAAGCTTCGAGCGACTAAAGGTGACTTTGGCCGCAAGCTCGCTTGTCGATTGAGGGTGTACTCCGCTCAGCAGTCCGAATACGATAAGTTCGTCGCCTTTGAGCCCCGGGTTATCCATGAGTAGGGGAAGTGTTACCACAATGGCGTTATCCGAAACTTGAAACCGGGGCTTTCTGACGCTGTCCTTATAGGTATCGCGAATTCGCATGATGCCCGTTCCAAAGGCTTCGATAAGACCCAGGCGCAAAAAGACTTCGGCAAGAATACGATTGCGTCTAACGGATAGCATGTCGGACAGATATTCATCGACGGTCATGCTTGCCGGCAAGCCGCCGGGCGAAGCGACTTCCACACGGTCGTCGAACATCGAGATGCGGATGTGTGCGGGCGCATCCCAAGTCCTATGAACGACTGCATTGGTAATGGCCTCGCGGAATGCTTCGAGCGGAATGAGCTCCTTGCGGATCCGCTCCATCCCCTGGATCTCTTCGTAGCAGTACTGGGCTTCGAAAAGCTCAAGGGCTCCGTCAATTTCCGCTAGAACGGATGCATGTTCAAGAGTCTTGCGCTGCTTAATGAGGTTGATAGTTTCACCAAACACTGCGATGTCGATACCCGGGAAGCCATTCTCGTCCGCGAGCAGTTCTGCCGCGTTGTTGTAGGTTCCGGTTTCATCAAGCAGGCCAAGGGTTTTGAGAGTATCGGTTGTGAATGACTGAAGCGAAAGTTTTGCTGTTAGACGATTCTCTAAAACGGTGAAAGATAAATCTTGTTTGTTTGCCGGGAGCTGCTCAAAGGAGAGGTTTTGACCCTCGAGTACAAGACGCGAAAGGCCTAGGGTATCAACTGGAATGGTCGCGGTGTCATTGCGCTTGTATGCCTTCGAGCGGTATAGGTAAGGCTTCGATCTGCCGGGAAAGACCGTAAGCTCCACGGTTGCATCGGGCTCGTCGATCTTTAGGGAGTAATCGGGCTGGGGGATGATCGAATCGTTAATCTTGTTTTCGATATCCAGGCAGGTCTGCTTGGGGTCATCGAGGCCAACGGCTTCTCCGTCGTCGTTAATTCCAAATAGAACGCGTCCTCCCGTGCCATTTGCATAAGCGGAGACGGTTTTAAGGAACGAATTGGTGACGCATTCCTTGAATTCAAGATCTTTGGATTCTTGCATTGTGATGCTCCGTTTCGCTTCAATTTGACGTGAAAAATGACACGTAAAAATTTTACACGTCATTTTACGCGTCAAAATTATGACACGAAAAAATTTGCGTGTCATTTTGCGCGTCAAAGTGACGCGAAATGACGCGCAAACGCGAATGCATTGGCATTCTGAACAATAACGGAGTTTGTAAGCCTGGGGCTTGATTGGGCTAACGCATGGAATTATCCGTATTCTCGAACACGCTTTCGGTATCATTTTGGCATTAAAAGATACCGAAGTGTGTTCGTGATGCCGATAATAATTAAGAAAGAGGAGCGCTTCGTAGCTGCCTGGAAAGTGAGGATTTGACCATCTGATTGTCTCGATCTGTAACAACTAGGCGATCAAATGCTCGTTAGATGTTACAGATTTAGATTTTCTGCCTGGCCGATTCCGTTTGTCTCAATCTGTAACAACTGGGACCGAAAAGCTCGGCTAGATGTTGTAGATTGAGATTGAGCGGATTGACCTGTGCGTTTGTCTCGATCTGTAACAGGTAGATGGTCAAAAGTGGGCTAGGTGTTACAGATTGAGATTTTGTTGGAACGGTCCTCGGGTTTGTCTCGATCTGTAACAGATAAGACCGAAAATACCTGCTAGATGTTACAGATTGAGACAAACGATCCGCGCGGCCCGGCCAAAAACAAAAAGGCCGCATACGAACCCGTGGAGGGATTCGCATGCGGCCGACAGGGGGTATGCGGCGGAAACTAGGCCATGAGCAGGCCGGTCTCCGCGACGTTCTTGTACCAGTACGCGCTCGCCTTGGGATAGCGCTTCTGGGTCTCAAAGTCGATGTAGAACAGGCCATAGCGCTTGTTGTAGCCGTTGGTCCAGGAGAACTGGTCCTGCAGCGACCACACAAAGTAGCCGTCAACGTTCACGCCGCCGTCGATCGCCTTGAGGATCCACGCGAGATGCTGACGCATGTAGTCGATACGAGGGGCGTCGTCGATAAAGCCGTCCTCGAAGTCGTCCTTATAGCCCATGCCGTTCTCGGTGATGTAGATCTTCTTGTAGTTGGGGTAATCGTTCTTAATGCGGAGCAGCAGGTCGTAGAGGCCCTCGGGATAGATGATCCAGTCCCAATCGGTGGTGGGAACGCCTTCGCGCACGCATGCCTCGCCAACGCCCTTGAGGAACCAGCGCGAGGAGCCCTTGTCGCCGGTGCCATTGTGGTTGATGTCGTTTTCGCCCTCGGCGGCACGCAGGAACTGGCACTTGTAGGTGTTGACGCCCAGGCAATCGTTATAGGGGAGCGCGGCGGTCAGCGCGGCGATGTCCTCGTCACGAACGTCGAGCTCGCCGCCGGCGATATGGGCCAGCTTGGTCGCGGCTTCCATGGTGTCGGCTGCATAGTGGCCGCGGAAGGTGGCGTCGAGTACCCAGCGGTTGTTGATGACGTCGGCCATGCGAGCTGCCTCGCAGTCGGCAGCACTGTTGGGATCGAGGGGATACTTGGGCTCCAGGTTCTGGACAATGCCGATCTCGCCCTCAAAGCCGCCCTCGTGGAAGGCGACGACGGCCTTGGCATGGGCCACCATCATGTTGTGCATGAGCTGGAAGGCCTTGTCCAGGCGATACTTCTCGCCGTGCGGCCAGTTGCCGACGATAAAGCTGCCCTCGGCGGTCGCGGGAATCTCGTTAAAGGTAAACCAGTGCTTGACCTCGGTGAACTCGGCAAAGCAGAACTTGGCGTACTCGACAAAGGCGTCGATCGTCGTGCGTGTCAGGAAGCCCTCGCCGCCGTTCTGATAAAAGGCCTCGGGCGTATCAAAGTGATCGAGCGTGACATAGGGGATAACGCCGGCTTTATTGCAGGTGGCAAAGAGCTCGTGATAGAAGGCAACACCCTCGGGGTTGATCTCGCCAGTGCCGTTGGGGAAGATGCGGCTCCAAGCGATGGAGACGCGGATACCGTTGATGCCGAAGCGCTGGCACAGGTCGATATCGACCGGGTACTTGTTGTAGAAATCGCTTGCGGGATCGGGGGAGAAGCGACCCTGAGCTGCCAGGAAATCGTCCCAGGGCACTTTGCCCTTGCCGTGCGTGCGGGTCTCGCCCTCAACCTGGTAAGCGGCGGTGGCGCCGCCAAACACAAAGCCGTCGGGGAACTGCATGGGGTTGGTCATGAGTCATCCTTTCTGTGGGATACGAATAGGGAGAGGTGCCCGAACTGGGGATCCGGGCACCAACAGAGGGAGGAACTAGTCGAGGTTCTCGCGGAGCCACTTGATGGCGCCGGCGGGGTCGCGAGTAAGGTCGATATATTCCTTACCGCGCGGAGCGAGCAGCTTAATGCCCAGGCGATCGGTGTCGGCCTTCATGTCGTTGTAGTAGCTACGAACCTGCGGGGCGAGCACGATAACGTCGTACTGATCCATGATGGCAGTGTGCTGACCATAGGCGCCTGCGGAGGAAGCGATGTTCTCTCCGGTCTGCGCGGCACCTTCCTTGATGGCGTTGGCAAGCATGGCAGAGGTGCCGGCGCCGGCGCACAGGACGAGGACCTTCAGGCCATCGACGTCCTTCTTAGCGGATACGTCGGCGGCGGGTTCGGGCTGATCGGCGACAGGCTTGCTGTCGGTGGCAGCGGCGGTCGTCTCGACGGAAGCGGTAGTCTGCTCGACAGCGGGCGCAGAGGCGTTGGCGGCGATGGTAGCGGCGCCATTGGACTCGAGACCCAGCTCGGCGGCGCGCTCGGCCTCCTGGTCGCAGAGCAGCTTATCGTATGCCTTCAAGAACGGCAGGTAGATGATGGCGTCCAGCAAGATGATGATCGCGACAAATACCAGGGCAATAAGCTGGAAGTTCGTGGTGATGAAGATGCCGATGGGGGCAGGGGTGGCCCAAGGCACCACGAAGGAGAAGCCGTTCATGCCCACGTTATCGATAAAGAACTTGGCAACACTTACGTTGACGCAGCCGGCGGCAACAAAGGGGACGAGCATGTAGGGGTTAAGGATCATCGGCGCGCCAAAGAGCAGCGGTTCGTTGACGGCGAAGGCAACAGGAACAATCGAGGCCTTACCGACGGCTTTGAGCTGCTTGGACTTCATAAAGAGAATCAGCAGAAGCGGCACGATGAACGTGGCGCCGGTGCCGCCGAACTCACCTACGAGCGACATGTTAAAGGTGAGGGAATGGGCGGGGTGGCCGCCTGCCAGCAGAACCTGCAGGTTCTCGGCCTGGTTGGCAAGACGGATGGGGTCGATGCCCGGCTGGACAATCGAGGGGCCGTGGACGCCGATGAACCAGAAGAACGCGGTGGCCGCCTGGATAAGGATAAGGCCAGGATAGGTTTCTGCAGCGGTAAAGAGCGGGGAGAGCAGTTTGATAAGCAGCTCGGAGAACGGAACGCCCATGAGGTTGCGCACGACGACATCGATGATGCCGCAGATAATGACGGCGCCGCCAAAGGGGATGATGTCGCGGAAGTTCTGAGCGATGGCGCCCGGGACCTCCTTGGGCAGCTTAATGGTCAGATCGCGCGAGACGCAGAATTTGTAGACCCACACGGTAATGAACGCGGCGATATAGGCCGAGAACAGACCGCGCGTGCCCATGCTGGTGCAATCGAAGACCGAAAGCTCGGAGCCGTTGAACTTGGTGGTGAACTGCGTGACTGCGAGCAGCAGCATGCTGCACTGGGCGGCCACCATGGTGGAACCGTCGTTGAGCACTTTGCCGGCGGGCATGCGACGGTTCATGGATGCCGTGAAGTTCTTGGCGGTGGTGCCGGCAACCATGATGCCCATGACGCCCATGGTGAAGTTGTAGAGCTTGTTGCACCAGTCGATGAGCGGCTGGGGCAGCGTGATGCCGACTACGCCGGGAAGGGTGGCAATGAGCAGAAAGATCGAAGAGGTGAGGACAATGGGCATGCACCCAAGGAATCCGTCCTTGATGGCCTGGAGGTAGATATTCCTCGAGATCTTCTCAAAGAACGGTTGATGCTTTTCGAGCATCTTTACGATGGCGTCCATAGAGCTCCTTTGCTGCTTGATGCGCGATGCATGTGGATGGAACTGGTCGTCGATGGATGGTCAGGACTGCCCGGAAACCTTCCTGTTTAAGGAAGGCATTGCGAAATGACAACGTTGTCATTTCGTTAATGACAACGTAAGACATTTTTGGAAGAGCAACAAGGATATACGGGTGAGTGGTCGATATTGTCCGGTAAACGGTTGATTTATCAGTCAGGCAGGTAGTGTATGCTAGAACGCAAAAAGCAAGCGATGTAAAACCGACTGGAGAAGCAGTGGCAACGATGGACAAGAAAAACGTCTCGATGAACGATGTGGCGATTGCCGCGGGTGTTTCTCTCAAGACGGTGTCGCGCGTGATCAACGAGCCCGATAGCGTGCGAGAGTCGACACGCGATAAGGTTCATTCGGCCATGGAGACGCTCGGGTTTCGAGCCAACTTTGCCGCGCGTTCGCTCAAGTTGGGCCGTTACGGGTGCATCGGCGTGGTGATGTTTCACTTGTCGGGCGGTGCCGTGGACATGATTGACGGTATCGCCGATGCCGCCGAAGAGCGAGGATTTGCTCTCACGATGATTAAGAAGCGCGCAGGGGAGAAGATGACCCTTGCCGAAGCGGCGCGTAGGATGTCGCAGCTGCCTGTTGATGGCATGATCTTCAACCTGCGCCAGATGGTCGATGACTTTGATACCTTTGAGGCGCCGAAAGACCTCAAGACGGTGATTATCACACCGATGGAACATCCTACCTGCTCCACCGTCAGTGACGACCAAGAGGGCGGCGCGCGCATGGCGTGCGAGTACTTCTTGGATCATGGTCACAAGAACGTGTATTTCGTTTCGGGTAAGAAAGAGTCGCTGTCGAGCCAGTGCCGTATGAAAGGTTGGCGTGCGGCACTCGAGGCGCGTGGCATTGAGCCGCCCGAGCCTCTGCAAGGCGATTGGAATGCGGATAGTGGCTATGCCGCGGGCCTTGTGCTTGCCGATAAACCCGATTGCACGGCGGTCCTCGCTGCTAACGACTGCATGGCAAACGGCGCGATGATGGCTCTACGTGACAAAGGGCTCAGTGTGCCCGACGAC
>CALHDP010000082.1 GCA_938023085.1 uncultured Collinsella sp. | reverse complement strand
CCATAACCTTGGCGAAGGCCGTCGTTATGCTTTCGTCGGTAGCCTCATCGTTGCCGCGCGATGCGAGCATGATAAGCGCTTCTGACGGGTTTTCGTTCAAAAACTTTTTGAAGTACCTGATGACATCGGAAAGATGCAAAAAGTGCCCGTCTTTTTTAAGCAGATAGAAAATTCCGTGGTCGATACCGGGGTCGTTGCCCTTTCCGAGTCGGATATCAAAATAGCGGATTCCCTCGAGCAACTGCGTGGGAATGTAATCCTGCTGGCATTTTACTTGCGAGGATTGGGGCTCAGTGTCGTTGTCCACGCTGCAGGTGCCCGAATCGTGCGTACCCGGGATGCTCAGTTCGTCGAGGTACTTGTCGTCGTCGACGTGGCTCATCCAACATGGCCCATCGACGTAGCTGCTATACGTGATCCAGTCGATGCTGCTAACCGTGGCATCGTTCTTTTTCATGTCGTAACCGATAAGTTCGAGCTCCCACGGAATGCTCTCACTCTTATGGCAGATCTTATTGTTGTCCTGGTCTTTGCCGTTCGATTCTATTGCCAGGTACTTAATGTCTTTTTTCTCGGTTTCTTTCTCGACCGTGCGGTCTCGGATGATATAGGTTCCGTTTGATTGACGCTCGAACGCAAAAGCGCGGCTGGGCTTGTTGTCATACTCGCCACTCCATACGTGGATAACCTTTCCATCTTTGTCCGAGTCGCCATCGACCGACCAAATGCTGTAGCCCGTCTTTTTATGCTCTTCGAAATTGAGCAAGGTGCGGATAGCATACCAGTTTGTATCGTCATTCTTGGTCGTTACGTTCTCAAGGATGAGCTTGCTGGACGTGCCGTCGTTAAACAGGTGACAGACGTTGCCGCGAACGTTGCCGTCTTGGTTGACGCTCGCGGTGCGAAAATAGCCCGCGGGGCGAAGGCGAATGACGAAATTGTGGAGGCTGTCCGACGCTGTGGCAGCGTCGTCTGCAAATGCCGCGCGCACGGGAAGGCCCAATCCCGCGGTTTCGGGCAGGCTTACAAAAGGCGACAATGCTGCGAGTCCTAGGCCCAGCGTAAATGCTCGGCGGCTGATGGCATGGTGTTCGGTCATAACTCCTCCATTCTCAGGGTGCGGTTATGCGCTCGTTTTGGATACTATACTGCCCAGATGTTTAAAGGCGTCGGCTTTAATTGTCTGCATGGCGCTATTAATCGGCGGGCGGACGTGCTGAGGCGCTTGTCTATTGGTGCTACTGGCGCGCTTGGGATAGTTTTGGAGCCCGGCATCCTCGCGTTCGCCAGCTACCGGCATAAGAAAGGGAGGGCCGGTGAGCCGACCCTCCCTTGGTACGAAGCGCTGGGTTACTGTCGCTTGCTTCGCTGCGCTCGTGTTTCCCGTTGCGCTCGCCAGTCGCTTAGCGCTTAATCTCGATATCGTCGAGCTTAACATCCATAGCCTCGGTCTTGGCCTTGGCGATATCATCGGCAAACTCCAGAGACTTCATCATGATCTCGACGGCGTCCTTGTGCTCCTCGACATTGTCGATGCTCACGTATACGCTGCCGCCGCCTGCTTCGGTGAAGTACTCAGTCGTCACGCCGCCCGAGTGTGTATAGGAAGCGTTGCGCCAGGTCTTGCCGTTGTACTTGACGGGGTCATTCTCGGTCCACTCAAAGTTGGCCTTCCATTTGGCCTCGTAGTCGAACAGCTCGTCGGCGTTCTTGTCAGAGTCGAAGACGGGGATGAAGCGATCGCTGGCGTGCTCGCTCTCGGTGAACTTAAACTGGGCCCTGTCGGCGGTATCGCCCGCAACGTCGGTGATCTCGACGCCCTCGGGGACCTCGACCTTAAACCAAATGAAGTCGGTCCTCATATCCACGGCTGGCTTTTCTGCTCCGCCGCCACCGCCACTGCCGGTAGCGCCGCCGCTGCCACCGCAGCCCACCAGGGCAACCGCGGCAAAGAGACTGATGCAGAGGGTGAGAATCGCAAAGGCCTTCTTTTTCATGGTCGTGTCCTCCTCGATCTGTAATCGTCCATGGATTACCTGTCTTTACTGTACGCGCGAGCGGCTCGCAAGGGTGGGCCATGTGTCCCATTCTGAGGGCCGGATTTGCGCCGACATGTGGCAATATGACCGGGCGCAAAAGAGGGGAGGGCCGGCCGATCCGATCCTCCCCTGGCTGGGCGTCCGATCATGTAATGACTGCGCATGCGATGCTGCGTGCGAGCCCCTAATGCTTGATCTCGATGCTCGAAATCTCGACTTCGCGTGCCTCGGCAACTGCCTTCGCCATGTCATCGGGGAACTCGATGGAGTTGAGGAGCGCCTCGGCTTCTTTCTTATGCAGATCGAAGTTCGAGATGAGGACGTAGACGCTTCCCGGCTCAACGTCGGTAAAGAGGAGAGTTGAGACACCACTGTTGTCCTCGTACGTTCCGACGAGCCACGTCCTGCCGTTATACTCGACGGACCCGCCATCCTTCCACTGGAACGTATCACCTTTCTTTTCTGCCTGGTCGGCGTGGGATTCCTCTGCCGTCAGTGCTTTTTTCCAAACGGGGATAAAGCGATCGCCTGAGGCGTTCTCGTCTTCGGGGAAGGTGAGCTGGACCCTGTCGGCATTCTTGCCAGCGGAGTCGCTTACGCCAACGCCCTCGGGCATCTCGACCTTAAACCAGATAAAGTCAGTCTTTTCGGCGACGGGGGCCTTTTCCTTGCCTTCGCTCTTTGAGGTGCTGCCGCCTCCGCCCGATGCGATCCCGCCGCAGCCGACAAGGGCAAACGCGGCAAAGAGGGCGATGCAAAGGGAAAGGATCGATAGGGTCTTTTTCTTCATGGTGGCGTCCTCCTTGTCTGCCAGGGACATCGTGTGCCGCGGATCGCTGGGGCGGCGGTTACGCATGCGCATGATGTCTTTGTTTACTGTGCGGTTATTCTTCCATTCGTCGTCCGGTGCCGTGATGAGCTTGCCCCAACATAGGGCTCCTTACCTATATGTATGCCTCAGTTGCCGCTGCCCGGAAGTCTCGAAAGGTGGGCCATGTGTCCCATGTTTGCGGTGCCGACGCCTATCGTTCGTCATAGAAATCCGCGATGGCCAGGTGCGCTGACGCTTATGTACTTATGGGCTAGACTTAGCACCATTATGTGATCGATGCGGTCGGTCGGCGGTTTCCACCCGACCGATGTATATGACTTGAAGGTGCATGTGTATGAGCCAAGAGATGATGGACAAGACCTGCCGCGGGTTTGCCGAGGCGCTGGCCGCGCGCGAGCCGGTTCCCGGCGGTGGCAGCGCGAGCGCCTTTGTGGGCGCGCTGGGCGCCTCGCTGTGCGGAATGGTTGCCCGCTACGGTGCGACCAATCCCGCGCTTGCTGATCGTGCGGATGACCTGACGCGTGCGTTTGCCCAGGCTGATGAGCTGGCCCAGGAGCTTGTCGAGTTGGTTGCCGAGGACGTTCGTGCCTATGGGCAGGTGTCCGCGGCGTACGGTATTCCGCGCGACGATCCGGCTCGAGCGACCGCGATTCAGGATGCGCTGCATGTGGCGGCCATGCCACCGTATCGGATCATGGATGCCTGCGGCCGCGCGCTGGCGCTGCTCGAGGACATGGCCGATAAGGGCTCGCGCCAGCTGTTGTCCGACGTGGCCTGCGGCGCCGTGTTCTGCCGCGCTGCCATGCAGGGTGCGAGCCTGACGCTCTTTGCCAACACCACATCTATGAAAGACCGGGCGCGCGCCGAGGAACTCGAGGCGGCGTGCGATGAGCTGCTGGATACGTGGCTGCCGCGCGCCGATGCGCTGGCGCGCCGCGCCGCCGACGCCGCAAGGAAGAGGGGATAGCCATGGCCGAGCTATTGAAGGGTGCTCCCGTTGCTCGCGCTTTGACTGAGGAACTTGCTGCTCGCTGCGCAGTCCTGCGCGAGCGGGGCGTTGTTCCGACGTTGGCTATCGTGCGTGTGGGTGAACGCGAGGACGACCTATCCTACGAGCGCGGTGCGCTCAAGCGCTGCGAAAAAGTGGGGATTGAGGCTCGTCGCGTTTTGCTTTCTGCCGATGTTTCGCAGGACGAGCTGTTGGCGGCCATCGAGGACATCAATACCGATTCGTCTGTTCATGGCTGCCTGATGTTCCGCCCGCTGCCCGCCGGCCTTGACGAGGACGCGGTTGCCGCGGCACTCGATCCTGCCAAGGACGTTGATTCCATGACGCCGGCTTCGCTGCTCACCACGCTTTCGGGGCGCGGCGAGGGTTTTGCTCCCTGCACAGCCGAAGCCGTGCTTGCTCTGCTGGATCATTACGGCGTTGAGCTGGATGGGGCCAAGGTCGCGGTTGTCGGTCGGTCGCTGGTTATCGGGCGTCCTGTTGCCGCCATGCTTACGGCTCGCAATGCCACGGTGACGACGTGCCATACGCATACGCGCGACTTGGCTGCCGAGTGTCGTGCGGCTGATATTGTGGTCGCAGCCGTTGGACGCGCGCGCACGATTGGCGCGGATGCGGTTCGCGAGGGCCAGACGATCATCGATGTGGGCATTAACTGGGACGAGACCGCTGGCAAGCTGGTCGGCGACGTCGATTTTGATGCTGCGGAGCCGGTCGTTAACGCCATCACGCCCGTGCCGGGCGGCGTGGGCGCTGTAACGACGGCGATTCTCGCCAAACACGTGATCGAGGCGGCGGAGCGTGCATCGAAATAGGCGTTTTGGGCTGTTTGAGGGGTTAGCCATATACCACGTGGTCAAAAAACGCCAAATATGAGTACTGTTGCCAAGATAGTCACATTTGTTTTTTGTCCTTTGGGCTCCCTAACGACATTCATTCTCGTTGGGGAGCCCATTTTATTGAACCTATGGGGAATAACGTTGTCTTGCTTTTGGACAATTGGGGATTTCTGGCACTCATTACAAGGAAATTTGCTGCTACTAAATTGGTGACAGTACTCAAATTTGGCATTTTTTGACCACAGGGGCTGCCGGGGCGGCGGTTTCGCCCTTTTTGCGTTGAAGCGATACACTGTTGCCGTTCGATTTCTTCGCTCAAGGAGGATGCGCATGCCGTGCACAACGATTTTGGTTGGTAAGAATGCGAGCTACGACGGGTCGACCCTGGTCGCGCGTAACGAGGACTCGTCCAACGGGGTGTTTGAGCCCAAGCGTATGCGCGTGGTGCATCCCGACGAGCAGCCGCGTGTCTACACGAGCGTCCTGAGCCACCTGACCGTTGAGTTGCCCGACAATCCCATGCGCTACACGAGCGTCCCCGACGTCGTTCCCGGTCACGGTATTTGGGCCGAGGCCGGATTCAACGAGCTCAATGTTGGCATGTCCGCAACCGAGACGCTCACAACCAACGAGCGCGTCCGCGGCGCCGATCCGCTCGTGGACTATGTACCCGCCAAGGGCAACGAGGGTGAGGACGGCTATGTGCCGGCGCAGCCTGGTGGCCTGGGCGAGGAGGACATGGTGACCCTGGTCCTGCCGTACGCTAAGTCCGCCCGCGACGGCGTTCGTATCCTGGGCGACCTGCTCGAGCGCTACGGCACCTACGAGAACAACGGCATCGCCTTTAGTGATGTGGACGAGATCTGGTGGCTCGAGACCATCGGTGGTCACCACTGGATTGCCAAGCGCGTGCCTGACGACGCCTATGTGACCATGCCCAACCAGCTGGGTATCGACAGCTTTGACCTGGATGACGCCGAGGGCGCCCAGGCCGACCACATGTGCTCCGCCGACTTGCGCGCCTGGATGGCCGAGTGGCATCTGGACCTGACGCTGGGCGTCGAGGGCGACGGCCCGGCTGCGGTCTTTAACCCGCGCGAGGCCTTTGGCTCGCACAGCGACAGCGACCACGTCTACAACACGCCGCGCGCGTGGTACATGCAGCGCTGTCTCAACCCCAGCGACGTGTGGGATGGCCCCGACGCCGACTACACGCCCGAGAGCGACGATATCCCCTGGAGCCGTGTGCCCGAGCGCAAGGTGACCATCGAGGACATCAAGTACGTACTCTCGAGCCACTACCAGGGCACGGAGTACGATTGCTACGGTAGCAAGGGCACGCCCGCTACGCGTGGCGCCTATCGCCCCATCGGCATCAACCGCAACAGCCAGCTCGCCGTGTTGCAGCTGCGCCCCTATGCGCAGCCGGCGTATCGCGCCGTGCAGTGGATGGCCTTTGGCTCCAACTCGTTTAACGCGCTGGTCCCGCTGTACGCCAACGTCGAGACCATGCCCGAGTACTATGCCGACACGCAGGCTCGCGTGACGTCCGAAAACTTCTACTGGGCCAACCGCCTGATCGGCGCGCTGGCTGACGTCCGCTTCCATGAGTGCGGCCGCGCGGTCGAGGATTATCAGGAGAAGGTCGGTGGCATGGGCCACAAGCAGATCCATGACATCGACGCTGCCGTAGCCGCTCTGCCCGAGGCCGAGGTGTCTGCCGAGCTTGCACACGCCAACGAGGAGTTTGCCGAGCGTGTTCGCGTAGAGACCGATGCTCTACTGGGCAAGGTGCTCTACACCACGAGCTGCGCCATGAAGAACTCTTTTGCGATGAACGACAACGTGAGGTAAGGGTTTCCCGTCGATCGAATAGCGCTAAAACGCTTTGTCGCTTTCGCTCAATCTTGGGTACAAGAACGCCAATGCAGTTGTTTGTGATTGGAGACAACCATGGTTATGAAACTCGATCAGCTTGTTAACGGCGCCATTAACGTGGGCTTTGGCGCTGCCGCCGTTGCTGTCGAAGGCGGCAAGAAGGTCCTCGACGACCTTAACACCAAGGGCGAGCAGGTCCGCAAGGACACCGCCACCCCCGATATCGCCCGCAGCGTGTCCGACATGTTCGAGCAGGCCGGCGGTACCATCTCCGATCTGACCGAGCGCTTGGGCATGCAGGGCGAGACCGCGGCCCAGCGCGTGCTCGACGAGCTCATCCTTGCCCGCGTCCGCGTTATGACCGCCCCCGAGCGCACGGCCTTCCTGGCCCATGTGCGCGACATCGTCGATTCGGTCGAGGACAACGTGACCTCGGTGCCCGTCGAGTCCGTTGAGCCCGACGATGCGAAGGATACCGAAGAGGCCGAGTAGCAGCGCAGATGGCAGATTCCACCACCGATTACAACAATCTAGATCCCTTGGGTGACGAGGCGGCGGTTGTCGATGAGGTCGATGCCGTCGTCTCGGGCGCTCGCAAGAAGCCGCGCGCTGTCGATATGGTCCCCGAGGAGCCCGACGCGATGGCGCCGGACGAGGAATACCAGCTCACGCCGGCGGGTCGTCGCGAACGCATCGGGCAGATTGTTCGCCTGGTCAAAAAGTACCGCGTGTGGGATAACCTCACGCCGGTTCGTTTGCGCCGCCTGCTCGAGGAACTCGGCCCCATGTTCGTCAAGATGGGGCAGATTTTGGCCAACCGGTCCGAGATTCTACCGCAGCGCTTTTGCGACGAGCTGCGTCGTCTGCGCTCCGACGTGGAGCCGGTGCCGTACGAGGTCGTACTCAGCTGTCTGGAAGAAGAATACGGCCTGCGCCTGGGGGAGATGTTCGATGCGATCGACCCCAATCCGCTTGGTAGCGCATCGCTCGCGCAGGTGCACCGCGCTCGTCTGGTGACGGGCGAGGACGTGGCCGTCAAGGTGCAGCGCCCCGGTGCGCAGCAGGTTATGGCGCAGGACATCGATATCATCCGCTCGGTGGTGCGTATCGTTTCCAAGTTCGTCAACACCGATCAATTCGTTGACCTGCACGGCGTAGTCGAGGAGTTGTGGACCTCGTTTCGCGAGGAGACCAACTTTTTGGCCGAGGCCAAAAACCTCAACGACTTCTACGAGTTCCATAAGAGCGTTCATGGCGTGACGTGCCCTAAATCCTATCTGGACCTGTGCACCGAGCACGTGGTGGTTATGGATTACGTCGACGGCATTTCGATCGCCGATCCTGAACGCTTGGTGGCCGAGGGCTATGACTTGGAAAAGATCGGTGCCGCGATTGTCGAGGACTACTCGACGCAGGTGCTCGATGACGGCTTTTTCCATGCCGACCCGCATGCGGGAAACATCATCCTCAAGGACGGCATCATTTACTTTATCGACTTGGGCATGGTCGGACGCATGTCGAGTCACGATCGTGGCATCGTTAAGGACATGATTTTCGCCGTGGCCGAGGGTGACGTGCCCAAGCTCAAGGATTCGCTCATGCGCTTCGCCGTGACGCGTGGCGACTCGGCTGAGCTCGATCATTCGGCCTTTTTGTCCGATTTGGACTTTATCGTGGCTGACTTTGCGGGCCTTGATCTGAAGGATCTGGATATCGGCGAGTTTTTGACCTCGCTGTTAAACCTCGCGCGTAAGAATGATGTTGAGCTGCCGAGCGTGGTGACGATGTTCGCGCGCGGCATGGTGACGCTCGAGGGTTTGTTGACCGAGTACATGCCCAACGTCAACATGATTCAGATCATCCAAACGCACATTAAAAACGAGAAAAGCACCTATGCGCGCGTGCGCGACATGGGGCGCGATCTTGCCGCGAGCAGCTATCGCGCGGCGAAGGGTTCACTCGAGGCGGCTGAGTACCTGGGGCTGGCTTCGCGTATGCTCACACGCGGCCAGCTTAAGGTGAACACGCAGATCATGAGCAGCGATAAGGCGCTGCGACAGCTGGGCGGAATTATCGACCGCATGTCGATGGCAATTGTGATCGCCGGCCTGTTTATCGGTTCGTCGGTGGTGTACTACGCACGCATCGAGCCGGTTGTGTTTGGTATCCCGGTCATTGGCTTTATGGGCTACGTGAGCGCGCTGGTGCTGGCGCTTATGTTGGGCCGCAATATCTGGCTCAACAGCCACGGCGGGAAGCACTAGAGGCTGCGACCGTCACCGCATTTTCCTATCGCAAACAATAGCTTTTACCTTGGGCTTCGCCTGTGTGCGGGGCCCTTTTGCGTGATACCATTTTGACGGCAATAATCGATGGCCTAGATGGTGGTGCGGAGACGCACGAACGCACGGTTTTCCTGCGCGTTTGGGAGAATCGGGGTGCAAGTCCCCGGCTGTACCAGTAACCGTAATTCCTCTTGGCTCGGGATGTTCGCGTCGCAGATCGGACGACGCGCCTGAGCCGTTAAGGTTAAGTCGGATCGCCTCCCATTTTGCATGCGGCTGCGGCGTATGCCGCCGGTGTGCATAGGGCTCTGGAGGGAAGGGGGACCCCGATGGGGGAACTCGGGCGTAACATGCGCGATGACGTGGGGCAGCCTCAAGGCAACGCTCCAAGTGCAGACAGTAGGAGACAAATGGATATGATTGAGGACGAGCGCCAACGCGTCTCGCATCGCCGTGGCGCAATTGCACGCGGCGTAGCCAAGCGCGGCCTGGTGGCATTCCTGGCCTTCGCGATGGCCTTCAGCACCACGCCGGCTCAGCTGTGGGCCGAGGGCGCCGAGGGCATTGCCGGGGCCGTGGCTCAGGCTACGACGCCGGGCGAGGACGCAGCGCTTGCGGGCGGTGCCGCTGAGCAGAGCGGCGCCGAGGCTTCGGATTCCGGGAGCGCGCCTGCAGCTAGTGCCGCTACAACAGAGGCAGCAACTGGCGACGAAGGCTCAGCGACGGGGGAGAGCCCTGCCACGAGCGAACAGTCTTCGACGGCATCCACTGGCCAAGCAGGATCTGCCGCCGCGACTGCCGTCCAGACAGAGAACCCGACAGAAACCGGCGATGCTGCCAAGAAGCAGGTCGAGGTCTCGTTCTCGATTGTCGGCACCGATGCCGACGGCAAGGCTCAGACCTGGGTGGCACCTACGCAGCTCAAGCTCGATGAGGGCGCGACGGCTGCGGATGCCTTCATTAAGCTGCAGCAGAAGACGGGCTTTAAAGCGGATTACGAACCGAACACGGCATACGGCTTCTACCTCAAAAGCATCACGTCCCCGAGCGATGGCCGCACGCTTGCCTACGATCCGACGACTAATGCCTTCTGGCAGCTGTTCGTCGACGGCGTGTCTTCCTCGGTTGGCGCGAGCAGCGTTAAGCTCACCCAGGGGCAGAAGATTGAGTTTGCCTTTACGGGCGGTAGCGCATCCCCTGTCGTTAAGGACCAGCTTGCTGCGAATGTGACCGTCATTGGTCGCGATGCCCAGGGCAAGACTCAGACTTGGGTCGATAACGCGCAGTATGTGGTGACGTCCGGCTCGAGCGCGCTTGACCTTACGAAGGTCGCGCTCGAGGCGAATGATATTGACGCCGTTGCTGCGGGCTCCTTCATTCTGAGCCTTAAGTACAACGGCGTTGAGCTGGGTACGCCGCTCGATTATTCGACCTATTGGCAGCTGTTCATCAACGGCAAGTCGAGCGACTACACGGCAGACAATGTCACCATCCACGCCGGCGATACTGTCACGTGGTTCTACGGTGGCTGGGGCGACCAGTTGCCGTCCGATTCTGTTCATGCTTCCGTTCAGGTACTTGGTAAGGACAAGGACGGCAAGCAGCAGGTTTGGGCTTCGACGGGCCAGACGAGCCTCAAGGCAGGCTCCACTGCCAAGGATCTCCTTGAGCAGACCGGCCTTACTCTCGATGCTGGCGAATCGTCTTGGGGCTGGTTCCTCAACGGCATTACTTCGCCGTTCGATGGTAAGTCCTATGGCTGGGATGCTGCGACCAATAGCTATTGGCGCTTCTACGTAAATGGCAAGTTCGCCGACGCCGGCGCCGGTGCCTATGAGCTCCAAGAGGGTGACGCCGTCACCTTTATGTATGGTGCTGACGCCGATGCCCTTCCTGGCCAGGTTCTTGGGTCTGTTGATGTTATCGGTCCCGATGTCAACGGCAACAATTCTCGCTGGGGCTCTGCAAGCAATGTTTCTTTGCCCGAAGGCTCTACTGCCCAGAACCTTATTGAGACGGTTCTGAAGGCAAAGCGCGTTGATTACAAGGCCTCCCAGAGTGGTGCATACTGGTTCCTCAATTCCGTTACTTCGCCGTTCGATCACAAGCCGTATGTCTGGGATGCTACGACCAATAAATATTGGCACCTGTATATCAATGGAGAGCCCTCCTTACTCTGCGCCAATCAGATTACGCTCAAGAGCGGCGATAAGGTTACGCTTGCCTATACCACCGACGATTCGGCCATGCCCGACCCCGACAAGATTGTCGTGGACCCGAGCGCGACGACTCCTGATTGGGATGCCGAGTGGGCCGGCTACGGCAACAGTGGCAACGGTTCGACCGTAACGGATGCCAAGACGCCTGCGCAGGCCGCCGGTCTTAAGTGGGCCTTCGATTGGAAGGCCGAGTCTGGTCAGCAGTATGCCAACTGCAGCGAGCCTGTCATTGCTAACGGCTTTGTGTACATCGCGACCGAGAACGAGCTCATTAAGATCGATTCATCCACGGGCAAAAAGGTTGCCTCTGCGCCGCTTGCCTCCAAGGTGAGCTATACCTCTCGTCCGATCTATACCAATGGCCTTATCATCGTTCCGCTCAACGGCGGTGCGGTCCAGGCGATTACTGCAGACAAGCTGATCTGCAAGTGGCTGACGCCCGGTTTGACGGACTTGACGCAGAGCTCCTGCACCGTCGTTTCGGACGGCGAGTACGTCTATGTAGGCTCGGTCGATATTTCGTATGACGAGAATTACAACGCGACCTACGGCAACGGCTCCCTTAAGCGTATCAAGATTGCCACGGGCGAAGTCTCTTGGCAGAACATTGACGCTTCCGAGGGCTATTACTGGACTGGTGCGGCTTTGACGGATACGTATGCCATCGTTCCTACGAGCGCGGGTACGCTTAAGTGCATTGATAAGACGACGGGCGATGTCGTTTCGACCATGAAGCTCGGCGCTGTCGCAAATGCCGATTGCATTGCCGATCCGTCTAATGGTTCGACCTTCTATCAGATGACACACGACGGAAAGCTTCATGTGATTTCGCTTTCGGCGAAGGGCGTACTGAGCGAGCAGAAGACGGTTGATCTGGGCCTTACGAATAATCTGAGCGCCCCCGCGGTGTCTGGTGACAATCTGATTGTCGGCGGACAGACGGCTACTGGCTCTGCTCTGGTTCTCTATAACCTGAAGACGGGTAAGACCACGATGATCGCTGCTGCCGACGGCAAGGCGCTGCCGGCTGGCCTCAACGGTATTGCTGCTACTCCGCTGGTGAGCGTTCAGGGCGGCAAGACCCATGTGTACTTCACCGTTAACAGCGCGGATAGCAAGGATTACGTCAACTACTCTGCTGGTGGTGGCGTGTATCGCTATACGCTCGGCGATGCAGGGGCGACGCAGATTTATGATGCGGCTGGCCATTACCAGTACTGTGACTCTCCGGTCATCGCCGATGCATCTGGCAACCTGTACTACATCAATGATTCGGGCACGCTGTTCAAGCTCGGGGCCGTTGAGTCTTGGACGGTTGCCTTTAATTCCAACGGCGGGTCTGCTTGCGACACTAAGTTTGTTGCTACGGCCGACGGCAAGCTGGTCAAGCCGGCCGATCCGACGCGCGATGGCTACACTTTCGGCGGTTGGTTCACCGATGAGGCTTGCACGCAGGCGTATGACTTCAGTACGCCGGTGACGGCCGATCTGACGCTGTATGCCAAGTGGACCAAGAATGCTGTTAACCCTGGCGGCAATGGCGGTTCTGGCTCCAATGGCGGCAATGGTGGCGCTGGCAACGGTTCCGGTGCTGGCGCTGGCACGGGCACGGGTTCCGGCTCCGGCACGAAGGGCCAGCAGACTGGCGGCGCTGTCGCTCCGGGTCATAAGCCGATGACCAAGACGACGGTGTCGACCAAGACCGAGACCAAGGACAACAAGTCCAACAAGAAGGACTCTGATAAGTCCGATAAGAAGGACGAGAAGAAGTCTGGCAAGAAGTCTGACAAGAAGGACAGCAAGTCCGACAAGAAGTCCGATTCCAAGTCCGATACGGGTGCTGCTTCCACGACCACTGCTAAGAAGCCCTCTAGTGCTTCCGAGCAGGAGACTGGCGCCAACCCGCTCGCCATTGTTGGCGTTGCCGCCGGCGTCATCGGTCTCGCCATCGTCGGCGTGTTCGTGTTCACCAAACGTCGGTAGGTGAGGGCTGTGTCCAATAAATCCAAGGACGCTGACCCCAAGCAACCAAATTCCTCGTTCATTCAGTTCGACGATGCAAAGCAACAGGGCGCCGCTTCGGCGGCGTCCGCCCCTCGACGGAAGGCGCTTACTGGCGTCCTGACCGCCGCGTGCGTTGCGCTAATTGTCATATCGCTGGGCTTCGTCCATCCTTCCGAGAGCGGCGCCTGGTCCATTGACTGGATCGTTCAGACCGTGACGGGGGAGAGCGTCGTCGCGAAGGACGCCAAGGGGTCTGACTCGACCGTCGCTTCGGGTAAAGCTGGCTCCAAGGATTCCAAATCTTCGGATGGGTCGAACGACGAGTCTAAGGGTTCGGATAAATCTGACTCTAAGAAGGAGTCCGAGTCTTCGGACAAGGAATCAAACAAGGGCTCGGATAGCAAAAAGTCCGAAGACAAGGATGGCAAGAAGTCTGGAGAGAAGAACAGCAATAAAAAGACCGACGGCAATCAGTCGACTTCTCAGAACTCGACTTCTTCTGGCGGGGCCGGCTCTACGCCTGGCGCCTCCTCCTCATCCAGCGGGGCATCTTCTGCCCCCGATAACGGCAACGCCTCTACTGGCGACCAGGGCAGCTCGCAGCAGCCTAGCTACGTAACGGTGACGGTTTCGGTTACATCGAGCGCCGTGGGCAATCCTGTGTCCTCTGGTGGCACCTTTACCTTTAACGAAGGCGCTACCGTCTACGATGCCCTGTGCGCGCTGGGCCTTTCTGTCAACGCACATGGCTCGTCGTACGGCACGTATGTCTCCGCGATTGGTGGTTTGGCCGAGAAACAGCACGGCGGCACGAGCGGCTGGATGTACTCCGTCAACGGCACAACGCCCATGACGGCCTGCAGCAACTACGTTCTCTCAAACGGTGACAACGTAGTCTGGTATTACGTTACAGGCTAGAGGCCTCGACATAGCGCGCCAGACGGGCGGTTCGGACAAACATCCGGGCTGCCCGTTTTTCATGCGTAGAGGACTGGGTCGCCGGGTCTCTCGGCAAACAAAAAACCGGTTGGAACGGGAATTCCAACCGGTTATACATTCAAGCAAATAGTGAATCGACTACGACCGTGCACCCTCGAGGAAGAAGCGGCGGCTGAAGTAGTTGTACCAGGTGACGAGGAACGTTGCGATGGCCTTCATGGCCTGGTAGCCGATGCTCAAAAACGTGACACCCACAAACATGTACAGGTCGTTGAGGCCCAGGCCGATCACCGACAGGATGGTGAAGATCGTGAACTCGCGCTTGCGGCTCATGCCCTCGCGGTGGTCGAACACGTACTTCATGCTGAGCCAGTAGTTGACCACGACGGACGTGATAAACGAAACCGTGGTGCTCATCAAAAAGTCGAGGTGGAACAGCTCGACGAGCGCAATG
Source organism: uncultured Collinsella sp. (assembly GCA_938023085.1). GTDB lineage: Bacteria > Actinomycetota > Coriobacteriia > Coriobacteriales > Coriobacteriaceae > Collinsella. Next base: position 14,872 of record CALHDP010000082.1, on the reverse strand, counting down.
AGCATGCCCCAGTCGATGCCAAAGGAGATAAGACCCACGACGGCAAACTTGAGGAACTGCTTGGTATGAGGTTGTGCCAGCGCCTTGCGCACGTAATCACATCCAATGCGTTGATGAATCGAGCAGAGGATACTTTAGAGCTTTTGCAAGGGAAACGTAAGGTCTTTGCCAAGAACTATACGAACTCGCCAAATTTTCAAGAGGTAATCCGCAAACGTTGAAAATTTGCCCGTAAACGAACGATGCCCGCGGGCGATACTGTGCGGAGCGCGCATTGTCCGTGGGCATCGTAAGGCTGTAAAGTTGCGAGTTACTTGGTCTCGTCGCCCTCCAGGAAGATCTTTCGGGTCACAAAGTTGTAGACCATGACAAGCGCGGTGGCGCAGATCTTGGCGATATTGGCCTCGAATCCCAGGCCGGTGTTGAGCGCCAGCACGATGCCGTCGTTGAGCACCAAACCGATCACGGACAGCACGACAAAGATGATGAACTCGCGGCGGCGGCTCATGCCTTCCTTGTGCGCAAACACGTACTTCATGCTTGCGAGGTAGTTAAAGATGAGTGAGATGATAAAGCCGCTGGTGTTGGCAATTAGGATGTTGAGGCCCAGACCGTAGTGGAGCAGATTCATGATGCCAAAGTCGATGATGGTGGCGGTAACGCCGACGATACCGAATTTCATGATCTGCGCGAGAAGCTTTTGCATGGGACCTGCCTTAGGATGACGCTTGCGCGCCGTGGGAATGACAAACGCAGCAAGTTTAGCCAATACTCGCGGACGCGGCTAGACACGCTCTTCGATGGCACCGTTTCTATACGCATCGAGCAGCTGACGCAGGTCCTGAATCTGGCTACGAATCTTGGCGCCGGTATCGGTGTCGCTGACCATGCGGCGCCGGTCGGCCTCGTCAAAGCGGTTGGTCTCGCTCTCGATGTCGACATTGCGGGTGAGCGCCTCGGCAACGGTGGTAAAGGCTTGATGCGATTTAAGACGGCATCCGCGTGAGCTCGAGATGAGGGTATAGCCGGCGATGCCCGTCTTGGGATGGTAGGCGCGACAGAAACCGCCATCGATGACCAGCAGCTTGCCGTCGGCACGGATGGCCTGCTCACCCTTTGTGGTCTTGACGGGCGTGTGGCCGTTGATGATGTGGCCCGTCGGCGAGCATGCCATGGCGGTGACACCGAACTCGCGCATGATGTCGTCGCAGACCGATGGCGACGTGGTGAGCGTAAAGTACGGGTCCATCGGCTCGACCCAGGTGCTCTTGTCGGCGATGTAGGCGCGCTCGAACGTGCGCACCACGCGGCCGCTAGCGGGTGAACTAAAGCCAATCCACAGGTACCACATCCAGTCGAGGGCGTCACGGTCGCCTGCTCGCCAGGCACGACGGGCGATATAGTCGCAAAAGTCGAAATAGTCACGGCCGGCATGCCAGGTACCCAGGCAGTTCATGCTGCTAAAAGTGCCGTCCTCGTTGAGCGGAACGCAGCCGTGGAAGAGCAGGTTGCCGTTGGCGACCTTGTACATCGAGCCATGGGAATAGAGGAAATCGATATGGCGATGCAGGTGATCGGCGGTGACAAACTCGGACACGAGCTTGTCGATGATGTGTTGCTCCTCGGGCGTGAGTGTGTAGGGGTCCGCCGGGTCGACGGTGGGGAAGTCGTTGGTCGTGAGCGGCCACACGCTGCCGTCGGCGAGCGTGACCGTGCCGGTGTCGTGATTAATCTTGTCGAGTAACAGGCGGTCAGTCATATCGAACTCGGGGTGGCGCTGGATAATCTGGCCCTCGAGCTTAAAGAGCAGCACGTTGATGGCCTTGATCAACGGGGTGATGGACTCACCGGCGGTGTAGGTGGCATCGGCAAAGGCGACAAGCTCACGCAGCGAGATGCCGTAGTCGTTCTCGAGGATCTCGTAATTGTCGTAGCGTAGGTTGTTGCGCAACACCGTGGCGATGCAGGCGGGCTCACCGGCCGCAGCACCCATCCACAGCAGGTCGTGGTTGCCCCACTGGATGTCGAGCGAATGGTAGGTGAGCAGACGGTCCATAATCTTGGCCGCGCCGCCGCCGCGGTCGAAGATATCGCCCACCAGGTGCAGGTGGTCGACGGCCAGGCGCTTGATGAGCGAAGCGAGCGACTCGATAAAGTCGTCGGCGCTGGCGGTCTCCAGGATGGACTCCACGATGCGCTCGTGATAGCGCACGCGATAGTTGTTCTCGTCCGGGTGCGTGTGCAACAACTCGTCGATGATATAGGCGTAGTCGCGCGGGATGGCCTTGCGCACCTTGGAGCGCGTGTAGCGGCTTGAAAGCGAGCGAGCGACCATGATGAGCTGGTCGAGCATCGTCTTGTACCAGGTGGGCGAGTCCTCGCGCCGGCTGCGGACAAGATCGATCTTCTCGCGCGGGTAGTAGATGAGCGTGCACAGCTCGCCCTTCTCGTCAAAGGAGAGCGTGTCGCCAAAGATCTCGTCGACATGCTCGCGCACGACGCCCGAGCAGTTGTTGAGGATGTGCATAAAGGCTTCGTACTCGCCGTGCACGTCGCTCATAAAATGCTCGGTGCCCTTGGGTAGGTTGAGGATGGCCGAGAGGTTGATAATTTCGGTAAACGCGGATTGTTCGGTGGGGAACTGTCTCGACAGCAGGCGCAGATACTTGAAGTCTTGCGGGTTGCGATCGAATGCGACCATGAAACACCTTCCGATGGGGCTGGTAAAACTGATAAACAGCGTCAAACGTTTATCAGTATGCGCCGCTTTTGTTTCGATTTTGCGCCAGCGGCTGAATTGTCGGCTGAACGGTTTGGTAAATCGATTTAGTGAAGGTAGATGTGCCGGTTGAGTGGAGACGACAGAGGGTGTTTTCTCAGATTTTTATGCGTGGGGTCGGTGGAGACGATGGTGGTAAAGATGTTCGCTATTTTTGGTTCGATTTGGTAAATAGTGGACATATGTTCCGTATGTAGGCTCACTGTGCGATAATTTGCGCAGCAATGAGTAAGGAGCCTCATATGAGTGATTTTGTCCTGACCTGTGAATCTGCCGCCGACCGAACTCGGGAGTTCTTTGCGTCGCGCAATATCCCTGTCGTGTGTTTTCATTACGAGATCGACGATGTTGTCCATACGGACGATCTGTATCAGTCGATTACGCCGGACGAGTTTTTTGCCCAGATTGCCGCGGGCGCCATGCCCAAGACGTCTCAGGTGAGCGTGGGTGAGTACGAGGAGTTTTGGGAGCCGTTTGTTGCCGAGGGTAAAGACGTGCTGCACCTGACGTTGTCGTCGGGCATTTCGGGCACGTATGGATCGGCCTGCGTTGCGGCGCAGATGCTCGCGGATCGCTATCCCCGGGGCGGCAAGGTGCGCGTCGTCGATTCGCTGGCGGCGTCTTCGGGCTTTGGCCTGTTGCTGGAATATGCCGCCGACGTGCGCGATAGCGGGACTTCACTCGACGAGACGGCTGCCTGGATCGAGGAGCACAAACTCAACCTGCACCACTGGTTCTTCTCGACCGATCTGTCGAGCTACCTGCGCGGCGGTCGCATTTCGGCCGCGAGCGCGATCATCGGCACGGCGCTTAAGATTTGCCCGCTTATGACGGTCGATTGCGAAGGTAAGCTGTCGCCACGTGAGAAGATTCGCACTAAGAAGCGCGCGATTTCCGAGATGGCTAAGACCATGTTGGCACACGTGCAGGACGGTGCGGATTATTCGGGTAAGTGCATCATGTCGCACTCGGCGTGCCGCGAGGATGCCGAGGCAGTTGCGGCGCTGATTGAGGAACAGGTTCCGCAGCTTAAAGGCAAGATTGAGATCAATGACATCGGTACTCTGATTGGCTCGCATACCGGACCTGGTACGGTGGCGCTCTTCTTTATGGGCGACAAGCGCGTGGATTAATTTGCCCCATCACATCGCTGCATGATTGTTCAAACGAAAACGGCCCGCCTCACGTTTGTGGGGCGGGCCAAGATGTTTTACTAGCGTTTCTTTTCGCGGAAGAAGAAGCCGTGCAGTGACGGCTTGAGGCCGCGGTTGGCGCGATGCTCCTCGACGCGCTCGTGGATCGAAGCGACGCGCTCGATGACTTCGTCGGGAATCGGCACGTCGGGATTCATGTTCTCGACTTGGCTGACCTCGGCGGCGGCGACCTGGTCGATAATGGGCACGTCGTCGCGCGAGATGACAGGTGTGGCGTCTTCCTTCATCTTGCGATAACGCTGCATCATGTCGGTCTGTAGCTGCTGGGCCGAAGGCGGCGTCCAGATGATGGCGTTGGCGCCGGCGGCGATGGTTTCACGGATGCTCTCTGGCGTCTTGCCGCCCGGCGCGATGAGCGGCAGGTTGGGATAGTGCTCGCGCAGCTCGCGTAGGACCTGGGGCGTGTTCTTGCCGGCGGCGATGTTGAGAATCTTGGCGCCGGCGCGCACCTTGGCGTGGGCATCTTCGTCGCAGCGAACGACCGTGGCGATGACGGGGATGTCGGCGATGTTGGTGATGTGCTCTACCATCTCGGCAGTAGCGGGGGAGTTGACCACGCAGCCCGCCGCGCCCTGCATCTCGGAGACGGCTGCCATCTGCACGGAGCGCTTACCGGTCGTAGTTCCGCCGCCCACGCCTACAAAGACCGGGCACTCGGCGACGGTCAGCAGCGCTTGTGTAATGGCGGGCTGCGGCGTGAAAGGGTAGACCGCAAAGACGGCATCGGCGTTGGAGTTGCGGATAACCGCGACATCGGTGGTGTAAATGAGTGACTTGATACGGCGGCCAAAGAGCGTGAAGCCGCTGGCCTCCTCGATCTCGTCGGGCATGCGGAGGGCCGCCTTGCGCAGGCGTCCGTCGATGGGCAGGGGCTCCATAGGGAGCAGGCCGTTGGGCGTGACGGCTACCTGGGGCTCGGTGAACTCGTCTGCGAGCTCGACCTCGGAGAAATCGACCGAGGCTACGATGTCCTCGTGAACCTCGGCGGGCACATCGATGGGAGCTTGGTCGTTTGCCGCGGCAGGCGTGTCGAAGGAGCTGGTGCCGACGAAGGCGTCGACGCGCTCATTTAGATCGTTGAGGGTATCCATGGAGGCTCGATTCTATGCGATGGTGGCCGGCGCGATGCAGCCGGAATTGCGAATGCTAAATCGTTTGACGAGTTGATTTTTCCCCGCCGCGCCATCCGTTAGACCGAAGGGCCGGTGAACGTGAAGGAGCTGTGGTGGCGGGTATCGAGGTGCTATCTTGAAAGTCCCGTTAAAAAGAGAGGTGACGCGGTATGGAATTGACAGCAATGTTTGGCTCGATTGGCCTGTGTGTGGGCGCAATCGTTGCCGCCGCGGTCATCTACTTTGTGGTCACGGCCATTAAGGGCAAAAGGGCCGAACGCAAAGAGCGCGCGATGCTTAAACAGCATCGCGACCAGCAGGGCAAACGCGCACAGAGATAGCTTGTTGAGTTTTGGATCCGTGCGCTAGCTGCGTTTTCGGATCAGGGCAATGTAGAAGCCCTCAAAGTCGCGGCTAGGCGGAATGGTCAGCGTGCCGGGCATACCGTTGGCGACGGACGAGACGTGGCCGGCGGCGATGGCCTCGGTGAGAGCGTTGCTCTCGATATGCGGCTCCTCGCCGGCATCCTGGGCGCGACGCGCTTCGCTTTCGCTCGGCGTGCCGTCGAGGGGGATAAGCTCGCAGTCCATGTGCTTGTCGAGGGCCTCTTGCAGGGCGTCCTCGTTTTCCTGCGGTAAGATCGAACAAGTCGAATAGACGAGCGTACCGCCCGGTTTGAGGGCACCCATGGCGCGGTCCAGAAGCGCGCGCTGCGAGCGGGCGCACTTGACGAGCAGCTGCTCGGTCAGGCCGCGCAGGCTTTTCTCGTTGCTGCTGATGACGGTGCCCGTGCCAGTGCAGGGAGCGTCGAGCAGGATGCGGTCAAAGCGGAAGAACTCGTCGAGCTCGCGTGCGTCGATGCGCATGACGGGCACGTTTTTGGCACCCTGGCGGTGGAGGTTGGACTCGAGTTTCTCGGCGCGGGGAATGCTCATCTCGCAGGCGGTGAGGTGCGCCTGTCCCTGCGTGAGGGCGGCGATCTGCGTCGTCTTACCGCCGGGGGCTGCGCACATATCCAGGATGTCCTCGCCGGCCTGGGCGCCCAGGACCAACGGCGGCATCATGGACGACAGACTTTGCAGGTAGATCTTGCCATCGCGGTAGATGTCGAGATCCCACAGGTCGGAAACCTGGGCCTCAGGCAGGATGAAGGCATCCCGGTACCAGGTAACGGGATGGTGGGCGATGCCGGCCTCGTCGAGCGCGGCGGCGATGTCCTCGGCGGTCGCCTTGAGCGTGTTGGCGCGCAGCGTGACCGGGCGCGTGGCTGCGGCGCCAAAGCCCTCGATCATGAGCTCGGCATCGGCGGGAGTATAGGCGCCGGCAACCGTGTCGACCATAAAGCGCGGCAGGTCGGCGGCGGAGTGTTGGGCGGCAAGCTGGTCGGAAAGCTCGGTAGCGGCAAACTGCCTGAGCTTGAGCTCGGCCTTGACCTGCTTTTTCTGCTTACGACGACGCGGCTTAGACATCCGTCTTTCCTTCCATCAAAATGATTTTTCTGGGCGCCTTGGCGTTTGCCTAGTACTGGCTCTCGTGCTTGCTGAAGAAGTCGAAGCGCGGGGGCAGCGGCTTCACGCGGTGCTCGCCGGGCTTCTCGCCCAGGCTCTCCACAAACTCGTCCGTGGAGGCAAAGATGTTATCCCAGCTAAAGAACGCGACCGGGTCGACGTCGAAGTACTCGCAGATGAGCTCGCAGCCGGCCGGCACAATACCGTGCATGAGCACGGTCGCCACGCGCAGCTCGGTAAAGGCGTCGACCAGGGCCTGCGTCATGGCGGCGTTGGCTGGCTCGCCCTCGAGCTTGTTGGCGGCCTTGGAGGCGTCGCTCCAGCGCTTGTTGGCGGCGCGCAGGTAGTCGTCGCACACGGCAAGCGCGCGGTGCGTCTCGAACTTGTACATGGCCTGCTCAAAGGCGAGAGCTGCCTGCTCGGCAGCCTCGACCACGGCGGCAGAGGCGGCACCGGCGGGGATGCAGCCGTTGCGGTAGGGGCTCTCGTCGCCTTCCTTGACGGCGACGCCGTAGAAGCAGCTGCGGGCCAGACGGTTGAACACGCCAGTCAGCAGCGCACTCTCCTTAAGGGCCGGGTCGATAACGCGCTTGTCGTCGCAGGCGCGCACCTCGTTGCCGTCCTTGTCCTTGCCGGTCACACGCGTGTCGTATGCCTTAGGGCTAAAGCTCACTGGCTTTTCGGACAGGCCGAGCGACAGCCAATGCGCGCGCATCTGCTCGCAGGTGTAGTGGTTGAGCAGGTCGTCTGCCGGCGGGGGAGGCGTCTGCGAGGACGAGCTCGCCTTTTTGCCCATGTAGAGCAGGTGATAGCAGGCGCTGACGGTGCTCTGCGTAAGGTCCCAACCCAGGGCCTCCCACATGGCGGTCTGCGCGATGCAGTAGAAGTAGATGTTGTCCTGGCCGATGAACTGGTAGATCTGCGCGTCGTCAGAGCACCACCAGTCGCGCCAGTCGAGCGAGCTGTGCTGGTAGGTGGGTGCGGGCACCTGCGTGGAGTCGGCAGCGGGCTCGCCCATGAGGGCGGCATCCTGGGCGGCGACGCCCTCGGTCACGCCGGCGGCCTTGGCATCGCGCGCGAGCACGGTACGCGTATAGCTGATGGGCGCCCACAGGCTCTCGGGCCAGCACCAGCAGGTGACGTCGGAGACGCCATCGACCTCGGGCACCGGAACGCCCCAGTCGATGTTGCCGGTGATGCGGAAGGGCACGAGCGCCTTGCCGCTGCGGAAGCGCACGCCACCGTTGGCGAGCACTGCGTGGGCGTCGTCGCGCTCCTTCCAGCTGGGGAAGGTGACGGTAAAGCTGCTCTTGTTGCCCTCGGGCTCCAGCACGGTGTGCTCAGGAAGCTGATCCTCGACGGCATCGAAGGCCTCGCGGAACTTGTTCTGGATGTAGAGCTGGGCCGGCAGCAGCCACTCCTCCATAGTCTTGGAGACCACGGAGCGAACCTGCGGGTTCTGGGCGAGCTTGGCGGTATAGGTCTTCATAAAGTCGAGGTAGGCTGGCAGGTCGAAGTAGAGGTTGTCTACCGGGCGCAGCTCGGGTACCTCGCCAGTGAGCTGGCTCTTGGGCGCGATGAGCTCCTCGGGCTCAAACTGGTGACCCAGATCGCACTCGTCGGCATAAGCCTTCTCGGACTTGCAGCCCTGGATGGGGCAGCGGCCGATCACCTGGCGGCCGTTGAGGAACGTACCGGCCTTGGCGTCGTAGAACTGCAACGTGGAGCGCTTTGAGATGGTGCCCTGCTCGTGCAGGCGCTTGATAATCTCGGCGGTCACCTCGTTGTGAATCTGCGCAGCCGGCTCAAGGCCCGAGCCGCCGTAGATGTCGCAGCTGATGTTGTAGTTGTTGAGGGTCGCGGCCTGGCGGGAGTGATTGGACTCGACATACTCGCTAATGGACTTGTCGTAGCCCTCGTTCTCCTTGAGCTTGCGGTAGCTCTCCATGATGGGCGAGCCGTAGCAGTCGGTGCCCGAGGTGAAGATGACGTTCTCGCGGCCCAGGCGGTCGCGCAGGAAGCGGGCGAAGAAGTCGGCAGGGACAAAGACGCCGCCAACGTGGCCAAAGTGAAGGCCCTTGTTGCCGTAGGGCTCGCCGGCGGTAACGATGGCGCGGCGAGGCCAGCTGGGACGGTCGTTCATGGAGTATTTGGATGCCATGGGACTCCTTCGCATATGGTGAGGGCGCGGCCGGGCGCGGGGCTCGGCGGCGCGGTGGTCAATTCGTGCATATCGTTCGACATTATCGCACATGCGGGCGGGTGCGTGGCAGGGGCGCTATCCTAAGATGCTATGAATGAGATTTCCAACATACATGCGTTTGAGGACGAGGATTTTCTGCACGCTTGCTTCGTGTGGGGGATGGTCGTAGTCGGCGTGTTTGCCGTGTGCCTGGTGCCGGTGTTTATGCTGCTGGGCGGGCCTGCAGACTTGGATGCGGCTGACGCGGGCGGCTGGATGGCTGTCGTGGGCTGGATAGTCGGCTTGGCTGCGATCTCAATGGCGTCGTTCGCCGTGCACGAGCTGGTGCACGGCGTGTTTTTTAAGCTGCTGGCGCCTGCGGGCGCGAAGGTGACCTTTGGGGCGAATCGCGAGACGGCGATGATCTATGCCTGCGCCGAGGGGATTGTGTATTCGCGCCGGCGGTATATGGCGATTTGCCTGGCGCCGACGGTTGTTGTGACGACAACGCTTGCCCTGGGGTTTGCGTTTTCGGGCTATTCGCTGCTGTGCTATCTGGCTGCCGGCTTGCATTTGTCGGGCTGTGTAGGCGACTGGTATTACGTGCGGACCATTTTGCGCGACCGTCGCATTGCCGCCTGCGAGGACACATCCTTTGGCGTGCGCTTTTTCGCAAGGTAGTCTTTTTGGGATGATTTTTCTGGGACGGGGATTAAAAAATCATTGCGGGGGAGGAGATGTCGATGAAGTCGTTGTTGCTGCATGCGTGCTGTGCACCATGCTCGCTTGAGCCGGTTCGCCTGCTGCGCGAGGAGGGGTTTGAGCCCACGATTTGCTGGACCAACCCCAATATTCAACCGCGCGATGAATGGCAGCGCCGCTTGGACGAGCTGCGCCGGTGGTGTGCCGATGGCGATATCGAGCTCATCGAGGCAGGGGAGGACCGCGATCGCTGGGAGACCGGCGTGGCACCGCTGGGTGCCGATCGGCCTCGTCGCTGTCGCGCGTGCTATGCCCTGCGCTTGGCCGAGGCGTGCCGCGTGGCCCAGGAGCGCGGGTTTGAGTTTGTGGGCACGACGCTCGCCGTCTCGCCGTACCAGCTGTTCGATACCTGCAATGACGTGCTTGAGCACTTGGCGGCGGCACATGGGCTCACCCCGGTGATTCGCGATTTTCGCCCGTATTATCCCGAGGCGACACGCCGTTCGCGCGAGCTTGGCATGTATCGGCAGAACTACTGTGGTTGCCGCTTCTCGGCTGTCGAGGCGGCCATGGACCGCGCCCGCATCCGCGACGAGCGCAAAGCCGCCAAAAAGTAGTTCACTTGGGACGTCAGCCTGCTAGGATGTAGAGCGGACTTTAGCTATATAAGGAGAATCCGACGTGTCTATGCGTACCGATGATTTTGACTATAACCTGCCCGAAGAGCTCATCGCCCAGGCGCCTGCCGAGCCGCGCGACTCCTGCCGCCTGCTGGTGGTTGATCGCAAAGGCTCCGAGACAGGAACGCCGCTAGAGCATGGCGGCACCGTCGAGCACCGCATCTTCCGTGACATCATCGACTATATCGAGCCGGGCGACGTGCTCGTCATCAACCAGACGCGCGTGATGCCGGCTCGCCTGATTGGCCGCAAGACGGGCTCGGGCGGCGTGGTCGAGACGCTGCTGCTCAAGCGCCGCGAGGACGTTGACCCGCTGGGTCATGTTTGGGAGTGCCTGGTCAAGCCGGGTAAGCGCCTGAAGCCCGGTGCTCAGATTGAGTATCGTGCGGGCGGTGCCCATGCGCCCGAGGGCGCGCCCGTGGTGCTGACGGCCGAGGTCATCGACTTTGTCACCGATAGCCGCGGCGGCCGCCTGGTGCGCTTTGAGCCGGTCGGTTGCAATGCCGCCGGCGACCCGCGCACGCTTGACGAGGCCATCCATGCTGCCGGCCACGTGCCGCTGCCGCCCTACATTACCGATTACGAGGGCGATCCCGAGAAATATCAGACCGTCTACGCCATGAAGGAGGAGCACTCGGCTGCCGCTCCCACGGCGGGTCTGCACTTTACCCCCGAGCTTATGGCCGCTATCGAGGCCAAGGGCGCCAAGTTTGCTGCCGTCGAGCTCGAAGTGGGCATCGATACCTTCCGTCTGGTGGAGGAGGACGATCCCACGCAGCACGTGATGCACACCGAGCGCTACCACGTATCGCAGGAGGTGGTCGACGCCGTGCATAAGGCGAAGGCCGAGGGGCACCGCGTGATCGCCGTCGGCACTACCGCCGTGCGTTCGCTCGAAAGCGCCTTTGACGCTGAGGCACCGGTGTCCGATCCGGCCGTGACGGCGCGCTATTTTGAGGGCCGCGAGGACGGGGCCGATACACTTGGCCGCGGTGACATCGTGGTGCGCGAGAACGCCACGACGCAGCTTTACCTCATGCCCGGCTCGACCTATCACGTGGTCGATGCGCTGATCACGAACTTCCACGTGCCGCGCTCCACGCTCATGATGCTCGTGAGCGCGCTTGCCACCCGCGACCAGATCATGGATGCCTACGCCGCTGCCATCGAAGAACGTTATCGCTTCTTCAGCTTTGGCGATGCGATGCTCATTTGTTAGTTACGCGGTTCTACGAACCGCGTAACTACTCGACGCTGCGCGGGCCGCATTTGGACAATCTGACGTTCAACTTCAAGGGCGCGACCAGAAGGTCAGCGCCCTTTCGTTTCACGTCACCTTGTCTCAAATGCGACTCGTTCGCTGACTCTGCCATAACATCGGCGTTTCTTTGGCTGTCAATGTAGTCATTGGGGACGTTCTTGTTCGACTAGTCGTTTAAGAACGTCCCCAATGACTACCTAGAACGTCCCCAATGACTACCTTGCATCAATCTAATAAGTTTCGGTGAGATAGTTCTTGAATTGGCCTTTTTTGAGGCTAAACAGGAACTATCTCACCGCAACTGCGTTGAGCGTTTTTTTGGCAGCCGGTTTACTTGCTTGCGAACAGCCAGACTAGGATGATCACCAGGATTGCAGCGACGATGCAGACGATGGCGCCGGTGAATTTGATGCGTGAGTCGCGGGTACGCTCGCGCACCGCGTCCTCGGTGGCCTCGAGCTGGGCGACTTCTCGCTCGGTCTCGGTGTGTTCGGCTTTGTCTCGGGCCAAGGATCCTGCAAGGGACTCAGTGATCTCTGGGTGGTCGTGCACCTCGGTCGCCTGTTCGATGATCGACTGTGCATGTGCGGCATCTGCTTGGGCGTTGGCTATGCTCTGCTCCTGGTCGCGGCGTGCCTTGTCCTCGGCGGTGATCTTCTCGCGCAGTTCGCGCTGGCGCGTTGCAGCGGCGGTTTTTGCGGTCTGCAGCTCGTCGCGCGCGGCATCGGCCTCTGCCGTCACGGCCTGATGGGCTCGCTTAGCGTCGGCGATGGGGGCTTGCGCCTGTTCGACGGCCTGCTCGGCTGCGGCAAGCGAGTGCTCAAGATCGGCGGTGATGCGCGGGACATCTTCTTCGGCTTTACGCAGGGCATCTGCCGTGTCGGAGATCTGCATCGAGAGTTCGCTGGTGCGCACCGTATAGTTGGCGGGATTTGCCGAGGGATTGCGTTGCAGCTCGGCATACTCATGACGCAGCGTCTCGAGCTGGGCGCGCGTGGCGTCGACGGTTTGTTGTGCGGCCGCAATGCCGGCGTCTCGCTCGGCCTTCACCTTGTCGCGGATGCGCTTGGAATCCTCAAGACGCCGAACGAGGCGGTTGCCGGTTTCGCGCGAGCTCGCCTCGCGGGCCTCCACGGCGTCGAGCGCGGCCTTCAGGCGGAGCTCAGTCGCGTCATCCTCTGTCTTCATTTGTTCGAACTGACCCTTGAGCTCTGTCGCTTTGGCGGCGTGGGCATCACGGTCAATCTCGGCGGCCGCTGCAGTCTTTTGGGCCGTGGCAATCGCCTGGCGCTGGTCGGCGACGATCTGGTCGTAGCGGCCTGCGATATCCTGGCGCGTCTCGAGTTCCTCGGCCTGATCGGCAATGCGCTGCTCAAGTTCGGCCAGGTGGGCGCGGGCATCGGCAAGTGCCTTTTTCGCGGCATTCATCTCGCGCATGGCCGAGGCGCCCTGGGCGATAAAGGTGCCCACGGCGTTCGCGGTGTTCGAGACAGCGGTCCCCAGATCGCGGCTTGCGGCGGGGGAGTGCGGGGCGGTCGGGCGAGCGGTGCCGGCAGCGTCCACATCGGCAGCCTGCGGCGCGGCGATATTGCCGGTACCGCCCTCGACCACAGAAAAGCCTGCTGCGTGCGGATCGACCGCATCGGCGCCAATCGTGGGATGCTCGAGCTGCAGAAACGAGGGCATGGTGCTGCCCCGGTCGGCGACCGGAGTCTCGCCGGGCACGAAGGTCGAGGCCGCCTCGGCGGCCTCCTCTTCCTCGGTATCAATATCGGCATCGGCGACGGCGTCTTTCATCGCTTTGACGGCATCCATCATGGAGTCCATGACGGCATCGAGCTCTTCTTCCGAAGACACCTCGATGGGGCCTGCTGCTTGCGGAGCAGGGTCCTGTACAGGGGCGTCGTCCTGAGCGGGCGCATCGTCATTTTGCTCGTCGGCGTTTTCTGCGGCAGGGGTTTCCGCCGTAGCGCTTTCGTCCAAGATGGGGTCGTCGATGTCGATACCATCGCAGGTCACAACATCAGTATCTGCGACGGCGTCTGCGGAATCATCAATATGCTGTTGAGTCTGGGGGTCCAGCTCGTCTGTCATAGGCATGTGCTCCTCATCGTTGTTTGTCACCCTATGATAAAGTCTCGCGCCGACATCCCACGCGCTGCAGCAAAGTTTCAAAACGTGTTCGATGGCTCGATCTGATAACAATAACTCGGCCGCTTTATCCAGTTTGTACTTGACAATCCCTTCGCCGAATGACGTTGTGCCGTTCGCCTGCTGCGGTCTTTATTTTTCACTTGAACCCGCTAAAGTTGCATTTCAGCTTTTGGCGCGTGAAGTTGGATGCGCGCAGTCGGCGGGTGGGCCCGTCGCGATTTGAAAGGACTTTGTATGGGACTTTTCACTGGTAAGACCGTGATCGTCACCGGCGGCGGCAAGGCCACGCTTAAGGACGGTTCCGCTGGCTCCATCGGCTACGGCATCGATATCGCATTTGCCAAGGAGGGCGCGAACCTCGTCATCACCGGCCGCAACGTTGCCAAGCTCGAGGCCGCCAAGGAGTCTCTCGAGGCCGAGTACGGTGTCAAGGTTCTGCCTGTTCAGGCCGATGTCTCGGCTGGTCAGGACAACGAGGCCGTCGTCCAGAACGTCATCGACAAGGCCATTGAGGAGTTCGGCCGCATCGACGCCGTCGTCAACAATGCTCAGGCCAGCGCCTCGGGCGTGACCATCGCCGATCACACCATGGATCAGTTTAACCTGGCCATTTATTCCGGTCTGTATGCCACCTATCTGTATATGCAGAAGGCCTATCCGCACCTGAAGGAGACCAAGGGTTCCGTGGTCAACTTTGCCTCGGGCGCCGGCCTGTTTGGCAACTACGGCCAGTGCAGCTATGCCGCTGCCAAGGAGGGCATCCGCGGTCTGACTCGCGTTGCCGCCAACGAGTGGGGCAAGGACGGCATCAACGTCAATATCGTTTGTCCGCTTGCTTGGACCGCTGCGCTCGAGAACTTCCAGGATGCTTATCCCGAGGCGTTCAAGGCCAATGTCCACATGCCGCCGGCGGGCCACTACGGCGACGTCGAGAAGGAAATCGGCCGCGTGGTCGTTCAGCTCTGCGGTCCCGACTTTAAGTACATGAACGGCGAGACCGTCACCCTCGAGGGTGGCATGGGCCAGCGGCCCTAACAGTTACGCGGTTCTACGAACCGCGTAACCAGTTGACGCTGCAAACCCGCCAGAGCGGCAATCTGCCTTTCAACTTCGGCGGCATGACCAGAAGGTCAATGCCGCCTTGTTTCAAGGCACCTTGCTCGCTCTGGCGGGTTTTCGCTGTCGTTGACAAAGCATCGGCGTTACCTTGGCTGTTGTGTAGTCTTTGGGTGTTCCTATAGTTTTGTCAACCGTCGGGGTTACTCCCGGTAGGGCACCCG
>CALHDP010000081.1 GCA_938023085.1 uncultured Collinsella sp. | reverse complement strand
CTACCTGCGGGAACGATAGGCAACCGGACACACATTCTGTCCGAGCGGTTAAAAGTGGGCACGGAATTTAAACGGCTGAAAAAGGGGCATCGACCTGCGCCGATGCCCCCAACGTGGACACACATTTTGTCCTATAAGCCTAACATTGACGCCAAAGTGCCAAAACCACCACAAAGGGGACAGGCACCTTTGTGGTGGTTTTGGCCCGAGATAGCAAGAAACCCGGTCCTGTACGGGGCAGAACCGGGTTTCTTTAGCAATGCTTGCTTTGCTCAGGCAGTAACTGTTAGTTACTCAGCCAGGAAGTCACGCTGGACAGCGGGATCGACCTTGACGCCAGGGCCCATAGTGGAAGACACAGAGATGGACTTGACGTACTTGCCCTTAGCAGAAGAGGGCTTGACACGCAGGATCTCGGTGTACAGGGCAGCGTAGTTCTCGACGAGCTGCTGCTCGGAGAAGGACTTCTTGCCCAGGGGCACGTGGCAGATGCCGTAACGGTCGGCGCGATACTCAACGCGGCCGGCCTTGAGCTCGGAGACCATCTTGGCGACGTCCATGGTCACGGTGCCGAGCTTAGGGTTCGGCATGAGGCCACGGGGACCAAGGATCTTACCGATGCGGCCAACCTTGGCCATCATGTTCGGCGTAGCGATAGCGGCGTCGAAGTTGATCTCGCCCTTCTGGATCTGGGCGACGAGCTCGTCGGAACCGATGATGTCGGCGCCGGCAGCCTCGGCCTCGCGGGCCTTCTCGCCCTCGGCGAAGACGGCAACACGAACGGTCTTGCCGGTGCCGTGGGGCAGGGAGATGGAGCCACGGATGTTCTGGTCAGCCTTACGAGTATCGATGCCCAGACGGAAGTGGGCCTCGACGGTCTCGTCGAACTTGGCGGTGTCGAGCTCCTTGATGAGCTTGGCAGCCTGAAGGGGGGTGTAGAGCGTGGCGCGGTCGATCTTCTCGGCAGCGGCGTTATAGCTCTTACCATGCTTAGCCATGTGCATTACCTCCTGTGGTTAAACGGGCGTGAGCCCTCCCACATCGTATCGTGTGCCCTATTGCACACATATAACGGGCGCCCCGGTCGGGGCACCCGTCATTACCTAAAGAAATCGCTACTCAGCGATGGTGACGCCCATGGAGCGGGCGGTACCGGCGATGATCTTCTTGGCGGCGTCAATGTCGTTGGCATTGAGGTCCGGCATCTTGATCTCGGCGATCTTGGTGAGCTGCTCCTGGGAGAGCTGACCAACCTTGTCGGCCTGCGGCTTAGCGGAACCAGACTTGAGGTTCAGCTCCTTCTTGATGAGGTGAGCCGCCGGCGGGGTCTTGGTGATGAAGGAGAAGGACTTGTCCTCGTAGACAGAGATCTCAACGGGGATGATGTCGCCCTTCTTGTCCTGCGTCTCGGCGTTAAAGGCCTGGCAGAACTGCATGATGTTCACGCCAGCAGCGCCCAGGGCGGGGCCGACGGGAGGAGCGGGGTTAGCGGCACCAGCAGGAATCTGGAGCTTAATGACGTTGGCAACCTTCTTCTCAGCCATGGTCATTCCTTTCGAATCACGAGTGTGAAGACTTGCTATATCGTAAGCACGCACGTGTTAGAAGCACTCCTGAGATGAGCAGTCACAGAAGAAGCACGCTCGCGCGAACGGACGAAAACTTAAGCGATGACAGCGACCTGGTTAAAGTCGAGCTCGACCGGCGTCTCGCGGCCAAAGATCATCAGCGTGACCTTAAGCTTGCCAGCCTCGGTGTTAACCTCGGAGACCTTGCCATCAAAGTCGGTAAGCGGACCATCGGTGACGCGGACGGACGTGCCGACCTGAATATCAACCGAAGTGCGCTTGGGCGAATCGCCCTTACCGGGACGACGAGTCATCTTGTTGTACTCGTCGCGGGAAAGCGGAGCGGGCTTGCCGTTGCCGCCCAGGAAACCGGTGACGCCAGGCGTGTTACGAACACACGTCCAAGCATCGTCATCCATCTCCATGCGGACCAGGACATAACCCGGAAAGATCTTGGAATCCTTGGTCTCACGCTTGCCACCCTCTTTAATCTCGGTGACACGCTCCATAGGAATCTCGATATCAAAGATACGGTCCTGCATGCCCATAGTCTCGATGCGATGCTCGAGATCGGACTTAACGCGGTTCTCGTATCCAGAGTAAGTGTGAACGACGTACCAACGCTTAGACATGGTTTAGCCCCTCAATCCAGAGAACAGAGCAAGAGCCTCGCCAAAGCCAGCATCGAGCAGAGCGATGACGACGCCGACGACGATCAGAGAAGCGCAAACGACGACCGAGTAGTTCACGAGCTCCTTCTTATCGGGCCACGTGACACGCTTCATCTCGGACTTGACCGAAGCGAAATACTTCTTGGTGCGGGCGAAGAAACCAGGCTTCTCGTTCTTCTTGGACTTCGCAGCCTTCTCGTTCTTCTTGGCAACGGCCTTCTTGGCCTCAACCTTGGAGTTGGCGGCAGCGTTGTTGGCAGGCGCCTGCTGCTGAGCCTTCTTCTTGTTCTTCTTGTTGGCCATTTGGGTTACCTCCGCGCAATGCGCTTATACATGAGTAAACCGTAAGCCCCCAATTGGGAGCTTACGGAATAATGACTGGCACGCCAGGAAGGACTCGAACCCTCAACACTCGGTTTTGGAGACCGATGCTCTACCAATTGAACTACTGGCGTATGTGACTAGAGACTAGCGAGTCTCTTTGTGCAGCGTGTGGTGACGGCACCAGGGGCAATACTTCTTGATCTCCATACGATCAGGCATGGTCGACTTGTTCTTGGTGGTCGTATAGTTGCGGCGCTTGCACTCAGTGCACGCAAGAGTAACTAGAGTACGCATGTATCCTGAACCTTTCATTTCCGCCCCGTACGGGCACGAGTTGATACTTTATCAGCTCTACGTAAGTGCTGTCAACGAAAACCTCGAATCAATTGGTTCTCGGTGAACCCATTCATATTTGGAACACATCAATGGAGCCAACGAGATCTAATCAATCCTCACACTCAGCTTAAAAGCGAGCCAAGCGTAGTCGTCAGGCAAAAAGCCCCGCGTAGAAAAGAACCCGGCACCCATATAAGTGCCGGGTTCTCTAAGTCAGCTATATCAATGAGCTAATTTACTCAATGATCGTGGAGACGATGCCCGAACCGACGGTGTGGCCACCCTCGCGGATAGCGAAGCGCAGGCCCTCCTCCATGGCGATCGGGTGGATGAGGTCGCCCTCGATGGTGATGTGGTCACCAGGCATAGCCATCTCGGTGCCCTCGGGGAGCTTGACCGTACCGGTAACGTCGGTGGTACGGAAGTAGAACTGAGGACGATAACCATCGAAGAACGGGGTGTGACGGCCGCCCTCCTCCTTGGTCAGAACGTAGATCTCGCCGGTGAACTTGGTGTGCGGGGTAACCGAACCGGGCTTGCAGAGAACCTGGCCGCGCTCGATGTCCTCGCGCTTGATGCCGCGGAGCAGCAGACCGACGTTGTCGCCAGCCTCGCAGAAGTCCATGGACTTACGGAACATCTCGATACCGGTAACGACGGTGTTCTGGGTATCCTTGATGCCGACGATCTCGACGGGCTCGTTGAGCTTGAGCTCACCGCGCTCGACACGGCCAGTAGCAACGGTACCACGACCGGAGATGGTCATAACGTCCTCAACGGCCATCAGGAACGGGAGGTCGTTGTTACGAGCAGGCGTCGGGATGTACTCGTCGACGGCCTTCATGAGCTCGCGAATGGCGTCCATCCACTTGGCGTCGCCCTCGAGAGCGCCCAGAGCGGAGCCACGGATGACGGGGATGTCGTCGCCGGGGAAATCGTACTCGGAGAGGAGCTCACGGGTCTCCATCTCGACGAGGTCGATGAGCTCGTCATCGTCGACCATGTCGCACTTGTTCAGGAAGACGACGATGTAGGGAACGCCGACCTGACGGGCGAGCAGGATGTGCTCGCGGGTCTGAGCCATGGGGCCGTCGGTAGCAGCGATGACCAGGATAGCGCCGTCCATCTGAGCAGCGCCGGAGATCATGTTCTTGACGTAGTCAGCGTGGCCCGGGCAGTCAACGTGAGCGTAGTGACGGGCAGCGGTCTCGTACTCAACGTGGGAGACGGAGATCGTAATGCCGCGCTCGCGCTCCTCGGGAGCCTTGTCGATGTTCTCGAACGCAGTGAAGTCAGCCTTGCAGCCCTCGGTCTCGGAGAGAACCTTGGTGATGGCAGCGGTCAGCGTGGTCTTGCCGTGGTCGACGTGACCAATGGTGCCGATGTTAACATGCGGCTTAGTGCGCTCAAACTTCTCTTTGGCCATAAAGCCCTCCTCTAAACAGGTCGTCCCCGGACGGGACTTTGCCTTTATACCATAGTGGCTTCTCAACATACTATTGAGAAGCCACCGTGTTACCTATGGTAGCGGTGACTGGATTCGAACCAGTGACGCCACGGGTATGAACCGTGTGCTCTAACCAACTGAGCTACACCGCCGGATGGAGCCTGCAACCAGACTTGAACTGGTGACCTCTTCGTTACCAACGAAGTGCTCTACCGACTGAGCTATACAGGCACTTGACGGGTGGGAGCTATAGGATTCGAACCTATGTAGGCAGAGCCAACGGGTTTACAGCCCGTCCCCATTAACCACTCGGGCAAACTCCCAATCGTTCAAGTATCCGCAGGTTCTTTGGTCTTTTGGACCGCCGCCCCCGCGAACGAAAAAGATAATACGATGCAACCTTGGGGGCTGTCAACGAAAACCTCTAGATACACGGTACCGGGCGTATCTATATACCTTTGACCTGCGCTTTTATTGAGTTTGAATATGAAGAGCGGTGGATTTGGTCGTTGTGGCGACGTTTCCCAAGGTAATACTTTGGTGTGGTGGAGTATTCTTATTGACTACGTCTCCGTGACGGACCCATTCGCACCTATATATGTTGCAGACGATGGTTTTCGGCGGCTTCCTGATTTATCTCAATCTGTAACAGTAAGAACGGTTTTCCTCCCCTACCTGTATAGATCGAGACATTTCAAAGTGGTCCCGGTCATTGTCTCAATCTGTAACATCTAGACCGATATTTCCCTTCTAACTGTTACAGATTGAGATAAATGGACGGACCCTCAACCTTCCGTCTTGATCTGTAACAGTAAGAGGTCTTTTCCGCCTTTATCTGTTACAGATCAAGACAATTCTCGGCGGCTTCCTGATTCATCTCAATCTGTAACAGTAAGAACGGTTTTCCTCCCCTACGTGTTACAGATCGAGACATTTCATAGTTGTCCCGATCAGGAGCTCACGGCGTCTCGTCCATCTCCTACGCCGACTACGTCATCGCCATGGTCGACGAGGCCGAGCGCACGGGCTCCGATGCCCACGTGGGCGAGGGTCTCTATCGGCTCTATCGCTCGCTCGTGAACGTGCGCCCGCCTACGGAAATCTCCGATGAGTACCTGCGCATCGAGGACGCTTACTTGCAGGGACGCCTGCAGGAGCGCGGAATCGCCGAGGCACGTAAAGCGGAATCCGTAGGCGGACTCTTGCTGTGGCGCGGGGATATCACGCGGCTTCGCACGGACGCCATCGTGAACGTTGCCAACTCTCAGAGGCTAGGATGTGATCCTGCCGATTTTTGGGTAACCACCCACTCGGCGTAGTCGTTATAAATGTACTTGTGCTCCCAGATGCCATCAGCTGAGCCTGTGCACTCGTCAATCTGGCAGTCGTGGTAGAGGTCGTCCGCGAAGCCCTCAATTACGTCCAACAACTCGAGGCGCTCGGTGTACTTCGCAGGGATTCCGCTAAAGCCCAGTCTCGCCCCGAGAATGTTGCCGCACACCGCGCCGGTGGAGTCCGAGTCACCGTTGTGGTTCACGGCAGCAACGATCCCCGCCTCGAAGTCGTGCTCGTGTCGCAGTGCACAGAATACGGCTATGGCCAGCGTCTCCTCGGCCACCCATCCCTCGCCGAGCTCGTGGATGCAGTCAAGGTCGACCTTGGAGGAGTTGGCGAGACGCAGCGCGTGCATAAGAAGGCCTTGCAGTTCCTTCACATGTTTAGCATTCGGATAGGCTTCGGGAAGCGCGCCCAACGCACCCATGACAGCTTCGCGCACGCTGCAACCTGGCTTGTGCGTCAGCATGCTCACAATCACCGCGAGCGCTCCGGCGGGCAGCCAGCCCAACGCGTGGCCGTGCGTGAGGGCAGCACACTCCGCGCCAAGCCGGAGGGCGTCGGCATAGCCGCTGCAGTGGGTGCCATCTTCAGGGTCAAGGTAGAGCCCTGCCGGAGCCACGCGCATCACGCCGCCACAGCCCTTGCTGCTGTTGACGGGGCGCTCGGTCGTCCCCTCGCACCCCTCCGCGCAGGCGGAGAGGCACGTGTTCCCCGGCGCGCGCTGCTCGAAGAACTCGGGCACGCCGACGAGCCACGAGTAGTGGTAGACGCTACTCCGCCCTTCGTCGAGCGGATACCTCTCGGTCTGCGTGCGGTACCAGTCTCCGTAGCAGTAGCCGACATAACTTTCATACGGCCCCATAATGCCGCGCGTCATCCCACGCGTGGTACCTAAGAGCAGGCCGTTTGCTGTGAAGAGAGTCATCTGCGTATCGTCGGAGAAGTGCGCCACGCCTTTGGCATCGAGTTCGTACTCGGTTATGCCACGCTCACCATAGCGGGAGAAGATGTGCTCCTCGCCCCAGAATTCCACGGCGTATCCAAGCGCGTCGCCTGCGGCCCCGCCCACGAGGCAGCCCCGGTATTTGTCGAGATCTTTCATGAAGCTCCCTTATGCCTA
The DNA here is from genome assembly GCA_938023085.1 of uncultured Collinsella sp. GTDB lineage: Bacteria > Actinomycetota > Coriobacteriia > Coriobacteriales > Coriobacteriaceae > Collinsella. The sequence continues at coordinate 3,378 of CALHDP010000081.1, read as the reverse complement.
ATCGTTTACAACAAAGGCCATCAAATCCTCGGGTGTCTCGAACACATGGTATCCGAGCTTGGTCACGAAAGAGCGCTCCTCGGGCTCGCTATCGACCATGAGGGCGACCGGTTCGCCGAGGCCGGTCTGCAAGCCGTCCGGCCATGCAAGGTCAACGATCACGGTCTTAGACGTGCCGCTCACTCCGAAGTTCGCCGCCCCGTGCCCGTAACCCCTCTCCGTCAACCAGTCCGAGAGCCCGGAGAGGGCCTCGTCATCGTGGTCGAGGACGCTCGCGGCCCCCGGCTGTTTGAAGGCGGTGGGCAGCTCACCCAGGTCTTTTCCTCTGTAGAGGGCAGATAGGATCGCGTTGGCCTTCTCGGAGAGAAGCTCGCGCCTCCGGGCGAGGAAGGCCTCGTAGTTCTCGATTTCCCAGAGGGAAGGGTCGTCGGTCGGCACGGCGTGAGATTCGACCGCTCCGGGGTTTGCGGCGACGTAACCCGGCAGGTAGTCTGAGGGGAGCTTGTCCGAGATCTCCAGGTTTGTCTCCTTGGTTAAGAAGGCGTAGTTGGCGAGCTGGTTCACCATCGACTTGTTGCGGTCGGCGGCGTAGAGCACCTTCTTGGGGAAGATGTGGTGCACGTCGAGCGACGAGTTCTTGCCGAGAAGGTGAGAGTTGAGCTCGATTCCGTTGCCCCAGTCGCGAGCATGCCCCATGCGGGCGAGAAGGTACATGAGCGGGTAGAGGCGCGCTCCCGTGCTCCATCCCCAGAAGTCATCGGGGTGAAGGCTTAGGTCGGGCCTGTTGGTCTTTATGAGCCTGAGCAGTCCGTCGATCCCCTCGCCACCCTTGACAGCGTTTATATCCTGGGCAAGCACACTCTCGGTGGAGCCTGCGTAGCGCCCCCAGAGGAAGACGTGGACATGCCAGTAGAGTAGGCGGTCCCACTCGGCCGAGGTAAGCTTGCCTCCCTTCTGGTCTATGACCGCAATCATCGTGGCGATGGAAAAGGGGCTGCCGAGGACGCGGGTATGGTCGAGTCCAAGTCTGCCCGCGATATGGTCGAGGCAGGTGCCCACGAGTTGGACGGTCTCCTTGAGTCCCTTTTGAATCTCCGACACGGAGAAGCCATCGAGAGCGGAGAAGTACGCCGACTTCGCGAGGTGAACAGTCAGGCAGCGCAGCAGCCAGTCGCGTGTGAAGTCGTATCCCTTGGCCGAGAAGCCATCGAGAGCCTTTTGCATCTCATCGCGCATGGCGGGCCATTCCGCGCAAATCTTGGCGAGCGTGAGGTCGCCCTTGCTAAGCTTCGTGCCGCCCGAGTTCACGCTGTTGAAGATATCCACGACTACGTCGATGGTTTTGTCAGGGCCGGTCACGGTCTGGGAGAGCATCTCAGTCTGCTTGATCTGCTCTATGCGGTTGAGTCGCGTGAGGGACAACGTGAAGGTCGGGTCGTCAAGGCCGGCGGCCTGTTTGATGTTGACGGCTTCCGTTACGGCTCCGGATTGGTAGACCTCGGTTACCGAGACCCACATGGGGTCGCCCTTCATCTTGGGGGCACGGAACTCGAATACCTCATCCTTGATGTTGAACATGAGATCGGCGAATGCGCGCTTGTCGCCCTCAAAGAAGGGTGGTTCCTTGCCACGCATGATGCCGTAGAGCGACGTCATGCGCTGCTGGCCGTCGAGAATGAGGTTGACGACACCTTGCCCGATGACCTTCTCGCCTTTGATGTCCGCGTCTTCCACGGGAGTTTGCCACAAGAGCATCGTGCCTACCGGATAGCCCTTGTACAGTGACGTCATGAGTTTGCGCACCTGCGCGCGGTTCCATACGTAGCCGCGCTGGAACTGCGGCATCGCGTAGTCACCCGAGTCGATGCGGTTGAGGATGTCGGCTATGGTGCTCATTGTCGATGCCTTTCAGGTTCGATCGCCTCGAGGTCTCAACAAACATGACAGAGGCGAATTGCGCAACAATAGCTCTATTTTACTCTTCACTGCCAAGCTCCATTGGAGCGCTGGATGCGGATTCGGGAGGGTTCTTCGGCACCCGCGTATGATTAGATGACGGTGAGAATTGTGTCGTTCCAACTGTGGATGCAAGGCGTGCACCTGTGTCCCGATCATCATTGTCTCAATCTGTAACATCTAGACCGACATTTCCCTTCTAACTGTTACAGATTGAGATAAATGGACGGACCCTCAACCTTCCGTCTTGATCTGTAACAGTAAGAGGTCTTTCCCGCCCCTATCTGTTACAGATCAAGACAATTCGCGGCGGCCTCCTGATTCATCTCAATCTGTAACAGTAAGAACGGTTTTCCTCCCCTACGTGTGCATCCCAACGCCCCAATCGAAAATTAACGCGAGCCAGAACCTAATCTGTTCCCTGGATCACCGTCAGCAAATCCTCGTAGCTGTGCACCACGTCACAGCGCTCGCCCTCGGAATCCCAGAACACGTAGTCCTGGATGCAGCGGCTCGTCTCCAGCGCGCGGCCGACGTTGCCGGGTATGCGCTCGGCGAAGATGGTGGAGTCGTACCGCTCATCGAGCTTGTGGTACGCGATGTGGTCGACCACCATCGTCGCCTTCTCGGCCAGGATGCAACGGGAGACCTTGGTCACAGTATGTTCCAACCTCCGGACGAGAGCAGTGGGATGAGATATACAGAGGCTTCTTTTCGGCCTGAATTGCTTCAAATATCTCTGGTTGAATCGTTCTGATACCAAATCGATACTGCATTAGATGCTACGCCTGAACGGCCTTCGTGGTCGAGGACTTAATTTGCTTGAGACCGACGAGCGCGATGCCGAGCGTCACGACGGCGAGGACGGCGACGGTCGCGAACCCACCGGTGTGCCCGTACGCGTCGATGAACGGCCCGGCGATGGCAGAGCCGCACGACGAGCCGATGGCGCAGAGGGTCCCCGTCCACGCGACAGCCTCGGTAAAGCGCATGGGCGACACCAGGTGCATCACGATCTCGTTGCCGTTGACGAAAGTCGGCGCCTGGCACAGGCCAGCCGCCAGGTAGATTGCGCCAATCACCCACAGGCTCGGTGCGAGGACGAACAGGCTCAGGCCGCAGCACAGCACCACGAGGCAGGTGTAGAACCTCCGCCACAGCGGGGTCTTCCAGCGGATGGCGCCGGAGAAGAGCGCGCCGACGAGCGAGCTAAACGAGAAACAGGAAATCACGAGGCCCGAGACCTGCGGCATGCCCACCTCACGCGCGAACGCCACAATGGAGACACTCGTTGCGTTCTGGAACGCGCCGAGCCCGAAGTACACGGCGCACAGCGCGACCATACCCGGTCCCCAGATCGACTGCGGGCGCGTGACGGGATTCGCGCGGCCGGCGCGCCTGGAGCCGTCTGCGCCCGTGGCA
>CALHDP010000080.1 GCA_938023085.1 uncultured Collinsella sp. | reverse complement strand
GGTCAAGCTGGTCAGCGAGGCGGGCGTCGGCACCATCGCCACCGGTGTGGCCAAGGGCGCTGCCGACAAGATCTTGATCAGCGGCCACAATGGCGGCTCGGGTGCCGCGGCGCGCGATTCGATCTGGCACGCCGGTCTGCCGCTGGAGCTTGGCCTTGCCGAGGCCCAGCAGACGCTGCTGCAAAACGGCCTGCGCTCGCGCGTGGTGCTCGAGGCCGACGGCAAGCTCATGGACGGCACCGACGTCGCCGTCGCCTGCCTGCTGGGTGCCGAGGAGTTTGGTTTTGCGACCATGCCGCTCATCTCCATGGGCTGCCTCATGCAGCGCGATTGCCAGCAGGATACCTGCCCGGCCGGCATCGCTACGCAAAACTGCCGCCTGCGTCGCGGCTTCCGCGGCAAGCCCGAGCACGTTGAGCACTTTATGCTCTTTGTTGCCGAGCAACTGCGCGAGGTCATGGCGAGCCTGGGCTTCCGCACCGTCGACGAGATGGTCGGCCATCCCGAGTGCTTGCGCCAGATCGAGGTCCCGGGCAACCGCAAGGCCAACCTGCTGGATCTGTCGCCCGTGCTGGCGAGCGCGACCTGCGAGTTCGGTGCCCATATCCCGGGTGCCGACGGTCGCCACTTCCTGCCGCAAATGGCCGCGGACAGCGAGCTCGACAAGACGCTCGACTCCACGCTGTTTGTGCCCTATACGGCCGATGCCCGTGCGCACCTGCGTCCGATTCGCTTCCGCGCCGATATCGCCAACGTCAACCGCTGCGTGGGCACCATCTTGGGCAACGCGGTGACCAAGGCGCATCCCGAGGGTCTGCCCGCCGGTTCCATCACCATCGATTGCGATGGTTCGGCCGGTCAGAGCTTTGGCGCCTTCCTGCCGCGCGGCGTTACGCTCAACGTGTGCGGCGACGCCAACGACTACTTTGGCAAGGGCCTTTCGGGCGGCGAGGTGTCGGTGCGCCCCAACCCGCATGCGACCTACAAGTTCGACGAGAACATCATCGTGGGCAACGTTGCGTTCTTTGGTGCCACGAGCGGACGCGGCTTCATTAACGGCCTTGCCGGCCAGCGTTTTGCCGTGCGCAACTCCGGTGCCACCGTGGTGGTCGAGGGCTGCGGCAACCATGGCTGCGAGTACATGACGGGCGGTCTGGCGCTCATCCTGGGCGAGGTCGGGCAGAATTTTGCCGCCGGCATGACAGGCGGCGTGGCCTACGTCTTTGACCAGTACGGCACGCTCGATGCCCGCGTGAACCACGAGAGCGTTGAGCTCAAGGTCCCGACGGCCGGCGAGCTGGCGCAGATTCGCGAGCTCATCCAGGAGCACGTGGACGCGACGCAGAGCCCGCGCGGCATTAAGCTGCTCTACAGCTTTGAGACGATGAGCAAGCACTTTGTGAAGGTCATTCCGACCGAGTACGAGCGCGTGCTGGCGATTGTCGCCGCCGCCGAGGCCGTCGGCAAGACGCATGCGCAGGCCGAGGAGCTGGCGTTTGACATTGTGACCGGTCGCGCGAGTGACGCGGATGTTGCTCGCTTCGATGTTGCGGGCGGTGCTGCGGGTGCTGCGTCCGTGGCTGCCAGCTCTGTTGCTTCGACCAAGAAGGAGGCGTAAGTGCCATGGGTAAGCCCGGTGCTTTTCTTGATATCGATCGCGTGACCCATGAGCTGCGCCCCGTGGAGGAGCGCAGCCGCGATTTCGATCCGCTGTACGTGGAGCTCGACGACGACGCGCGCCGTGCCCAGGCGAGCCGCTGCATGATGTGCGGTGTGGCGTTTTGTCAGATGGGCGCGAGCTTTGGCAAGGCACGCCCGAGCGGCTGCCCGCTGCACAACCTGATTCCCGAGTGGAACGAGCTGGTGTACCGCGGCCGCTGGGATGAGGCTGCCGAGCGCTTGTCGCTCACCTCGCCTATGCCCGAGTTCACGAGCCGCGTGTGCCCGGCGCTGTGCGAGGCCGCGTGCAACCTGGGCTCGGTCGACGGCCAGCCCACGACGATTCACGATAACGAGCGCGCGATTAGCGACCATGAGTGGGCAAATGGCGGTCCGCGCCGCTTT
>CALHDP010000079.1 GCA_938023085.1 uncultured Collinsella sp. | reverse complement strand
CGCCGCCATCGTGGTGCTGGACATGCCATTGCTCGACACGCGCGCCAGAGACTGTGGTGGGTCGGACGTGACGAGTGCGTTGATTGCCGATATTGTTTTGCAGCTGCTGAGCTATGTAGCGCAGGTGGAGCGCGAGAACATTCACCGGCGCCAAGCCGAGGGCATTGCGGCGGCACGAGCGCGCGGCGTGCGCTTTGGCCGGCCCCGCAAGCCCTGTCCTCCGCAATTCGAGCTGGTACGCGATACCTACGAGGCGGGTGATATCACGCGGAGTCAGGCGGCAAAGCGGCTAGGCGTGTGCGTGGGGACGTTCGATCGCTGGATGCGCGAGATGGAGTAGGGGCGCCACGGTCCTTCGGCGTCCCGAATCGAACATTTTGGATTTCGCTACGGCGACAGCTGCATTTGGGGGTACACTCGCTGCTGCTCAAAAAATGACGGAGGTTAGCCCTTGGCGCGTGTGAAGCACATAGTCGGATGGATTTCGGTTGTCCTGCTGGTCGTGACGCTGGCAAGTATTTGGATACTGACGGAGCAAAACGTGGAGCAGACGTCGTCGCTCAGCGAGTCCACTGCGCGCGCGGTGGAAGGGCAAAGCGCCAGCGTACAGCCCGAGACTGCGGGGGAGACCCAGGTGGGAGATGCCGTCGGGGACGCGGGCTCAATGACTGCCTCCGTTCATCCCGACCCGCTTGCGCCCGTTCGTCTGTGGATGGGTGCCAACATTCGTCGCGTCGCACATACCGTTGAGTTCTTCTTTGTAGGACTGTTTGCTTCGGCGACAGTGGCATGCCTGGGCGAGTGCCTGCCATGCGCGCGATTCCGGTACGTACTCGCTCTGCTCTTTTGCGCCGTCTGCTCTGTCGGTGACCAAGTGCACAAGATCTTTGTTCCTGGTCGTCATTTCGACATGATCGACCTGGGTTTCGATGCCGCGGGCTATGTTGTCGCCGTGCTGTTGGTGCTGTTGGCCGCCGCGCTGGTTCAGCGCGCGACCTGTCCCATTGGCGCCCATGCGAAACGTCGTTAACAACCCTGTTACGAATAATGCGACCTTGATGAATCATTTTGTGTCGCGCGTATTTCCGAGCGGTCGGATTTGAGGGGCGAGCGGTAGAACGCTCGCCCTTTGTGCGCCACGATGCGGCACAATGTACCGTAAAAGCTGTTTATATCCGGTACGAATCGTTCGTTGGTCTTTAATTCTTCTCAACGGAGGTGTTTGAGATGACAAACGGATTGCTTTTAAGGCTTCGCGAGCGTGAGCTCAGCGCGAGTCCGGCGGAACGCAATGTCATCGCATACGTGAGTGCTCATCCGCATGAGGTGGTCGGGCTGTCCGTCCGCGGTCTTGCCGATGCCACGTTCTCCTCGCCCTCGAGCATTTTGCGTTTTTGCAAGCGCTTGGGTTTTGCGGGCTACAAGGAGTTCCAGCGCGAACTGATTGCCGAACTGGCGCTCTTGGGTGACAAGAAAGACGTTGCCCTCGAGGACATCTCCATGGACGACAGCGTCGAACGTATCGTGGGGAAGGTGATGAAAAGCAACGTGCGCACAATCGAGGCGACGGCGCGAACGCTCGATTACACAGTCTTGGAGCGATGCGCGGCCCATCTTAAGCGGGCACGCGCGGTCAATCTGTTCGGTATCGGTGCCTCTCGTTTGGTCGCGCACGATCTAGCGCAAAAGCTCATGCGTGTTGACAAAGAGTGCCATCTGTACGACGACTGGCATGATCAGCTCCTGTGTGCCAAGAACATGCATGAGGGCGATATGGCAATCGCCTTTAGCTACTCGGGCTTAACGCAAGAAGTGCTGGACTGCACCGTCGAGGCTCAACGTCACAACTGTCCCGTTGTGGCCGTGACCAAGGTAGACGGATCGTCCAAGCTTGCCACCATGGCCGATGCCGTGCTCGGCGTTGCTGCAAGCGAGCCCTTGGTCCGCAGCGGTGCCATGGCCTCGCGTATGGCCCAGCTAATGGTTGTCGATGCCCTGTACGCTGCTTACGTTGCCAGCGACTACGAGCGGGCGACGCATGTCATTAAGCAAAACTACATCGAGAAACAGGAAAGATGAGGTGAATGAAATGCTCGATTTAACAAAATTCACGACTGAACAGCGTAATCAAAGGTCAATGGACCTCGATACGATGACATCGCTGCAAATCGTCACGACGATGAACGATGAGGATCTTCGTGCCGTCCAGTCGGTCACGAAAGTGTTGCCCCAGGTTGCCACAGCAATCGACTGGGCCGCTGAGGCGCTCGAGCGCGGCGGGCGCGTCTTTTACATGGGTGCAGGCACCAGTGGTCGTCTGGGCGTGCTCGACGCTTCGGAGTGCCCGCCCACGTTTGGTGTGTCACCCGATCTGATTGTCGGGCTCATTGCCGGAGGCGAGACGGCGTTTATCAAGGCTGTCGAAGGTGCCGAAGACAGCGAGGAGCTTGGCGCGAGCGACCTGCGGGAGCGTGGACTTTCGGACAAGGATCTTGTCGTTGGCCTGGCAGCAAGCGGTCGTACTCCCTATGTGGTGGGCGGCCTTGTGTACGCTAAAGCAACTGGGTGCAAGACCATCGCAATTGCCTGTAACCAAGGGTCGAAGATCGGGGAGAGTGCAGATCTTGCCATTGAGCCCGTGCCCGGTCCCGAGGTGCTGACCGGCTCAACGAGGCTCAAGGCGGGAACGGTCCAAAAGCTCATTCTCAATATGATTTCGACCG
>CALHDP010000078.1 GCA_938023085.1 uncultured Collinsella sp. | reverse complement strand
TAAAGAAGCGCCGCACCGGCAGCCCCGAACGAGCAATCCAGGTCGCAAGTTCATCAGCCGTGGGATTGTCCAAAACGATATCGCGGTCGATATACTCTACCCCATGTTCGTCCAGCCATGCCTTGGCCTTCTTACAGGTCGAGCACTTGGGATATTCAACAAACAATACCGCCATGGGATTTCCTTTCTTAGAGAAAACAGGTGTCTGGAAAACTGCACATCGACGACCACTCGCGATTGCAGCCGTTATTGTAGTCAACGTCGAAGCATAGGCAGTCGCGATGTCTCGTCTTAAGGCTAGCGCCTCGCATGGGCGCCGATCGGCCGAGTCGCATGGCGCACCAACGCCGCTGCCAGCAATACCAACAGCATGGCGGTGACATAGCCCGCAGCATCGAATCCTAAATCGATAACGTCAAAATGCCTGCCGGGAACAAAGATCTTATGTACCTGATCGCCAACGGAGCAGGCGGCGCAAAAGAGCAATACGGGCACGCAACGGGAGCATACGCTCCACGGACGCCTGGAAAGGCAAACCACGACCACCGAGGCGAACAATCCGACGAAGAAAAACTCTACGGTATGGGCAACGCGACGGACGTTCGCGCCCACCCATATGCGAATGGAAGCAAGTCGGCCAGACCAGACATTCGAGGCAGCCGAATCGGTGCCCCCGGTCATTCCGTTCTCCGTCTGGGCTTCACCCGTGGCATCGGCGGCCTGAACGCCCGTAGCCTGACCCTCCACCACACGCGCGGTGGACTCGCTCAGCAACGACGTCTCCACCGCATTTTGCTCCGTCAGCACCCAGATGCCCGCCAGCGTTACAGCGAACAGAACGATCGCGGTCCATCCGATTATTTGTTTTACGCGTGCCAAGGGCCAACCTCCTTTTTTTGAATATCAGCGAGTGTAGCCCCAAATGGCATCGTCACCGTATCAAAATTTGAATCGCAACAGGAAGCGACAAAGCGACGCAAACCCCTACCCCGCCTCGCGCATCCAGCGATCGAACGTCCCCACGCACACGCCCAGGCACTTTGCTGCCTGGCTGCGGGTAATATCGCCCGCCTCATAGCTATCGCGCACCAGCTCAAACTGAGGAGGGCACGGCTTGCGAGGTCGACCGAAACGGACCCCTCGCGCCCGCGCCGCTGCAATTCCCTCCGCTTGGCGCCGATGGATATTCTCGCGCTCCACCTGCGCCACGTAGCTCAGCAGTTGCAGCACAATATCGGCAATCAGGGCGTTGGTCACATCCGGCGCGCCGCTGGCCCTAGCGCGCGTGTCAAGCAATGGCATGTCCAACACCACAATGGCAACCCCGAGCTCCTTGGTAATGCGCCGCCATTCTTCAAGAATCTCGGAGTAATTACGACCAAGTCGGTCGATAGAAAGAACCACCAGCACGTCCCCGTCTCCCAGGACGTGCAGCAGCTCGCGATAACGCGGTCGATCGAAGTCCTTGCCGCTCGCATGGTCAGCATAAATATTCGCTGAGCCCACGCCATAGGCGCCCAGCGCATCCAGCTGCCGATTAAGGTTCTGATCGCGCGAACTCACCCGCGCATAACCGTACACCGTCGCCATCTCATCCCCGCTTTCTTGTATACCTGCCAAAAAAGGGACAGGTTTATTTTGGTAGGTTTTACCTCTCAAATAGCAGGTAAGCGGGCGGCCGAGCAGACGGCAAGGCAGCCACGATTCAAACGCGGAGGGCGGTCCCGAAAGACCGCCCTCCGCTCTCCCACCACGAGTCGGGATTTGGCTAATGGATAAGCTTAAAGTCCAAGTGTCCGCGCGTGGTATTGACGCGCGAGACCTCGATAATCACGCGCTGGCCCAGCTCGTAACGAGCCCCCGTGTCGGCGCCCGTCAGTGTAAGCGCGTCCTCGTCGAACTCAAACCACTCGTTGCCCAGACTCTTGATCGAAACCAAGCCTTCGACCTGCGTTAGGTCCAAGCGCACAAAGAGGCCCATGCTGCTAACCCACGAGACGGTTCCGGCATAGCGCTCGCCCAGACGGTCCTCATAGTACTGGGCAATCTTGATCTTTTGCGTCGCATGGCTGGCGGCATCTGCCGCGCGCTCGGCATCGCTGCATGCGCGGCAGATCTGCGGCAGAATGCGCGGCAGCGACTCGCGCCCCTTGCCGATCAGCCGCGGCGTACGCACCAAGGCGTCCTTGCCGCCGAGCTGCTCATAGGCCAACTGCAGCTTGAGTACGCGGTGCACCACCAGATCGGGGTAGCGACGGATGGGACTCGTAAAGTGACAGTAGCACGGCGCGGCGAGCGCAAAGTGGCCCTCGTTGCGCGGCTTGTACAGCGCGCGCTGCATGCTGCGCAGAAGCAGCGTGTTGACGAGCGGTGCGTTGGCCGTACCGGCGGCAGCATCGACTGCAGCCTGCAGCTCATCGGGGCTCCCCAGGGCAATACCGGCAGCACGGCGATCGTCGATGATGCCTAGCTGCGCCAGCGCAACGGCGGCACCGTGCAGGCTATCGGGGCTCGGATCCTCATGCACGCGATAGCAGGCCTCGATATCACGGTCCGCCAGCCACTCTGCAACGCACTCGTTGGCGAGCAGCATAGCTTCCTCGATAAGCGACGTGGCACACGAACGCTCACGCGCCACAATCTGCACGGGCACTCCGTCCTCATCCAATAGAGCGCGAATCTCGGCTGTGTCAAAATCGACTGAGCCTCGGGCGCGACGAATACGACGGCGAAGTTCGGCGAGCTCGTTGGCGGCGACAAGGAAATCGCCGAGGTCGACGTTGTAGCCGCGGGCGGCCTCCTCGCACGCAAGACCGCGCTCAAGCGCTTCCTCGCGCGAGGTCTCGGCAGCCTCAACATCCTCAGCCGCGCCCTCCAGCACCGAATACTCAACCGCACCGGCACGCACCAGCAGCGCCTCGGCGCCGTCATAGTCCATACGCACACGCGAGCGAATCACGCTGGGATACGGATCGTAATGCCGCACGCGACCCTGCTCATCGAGCTCGATATCGACGGTAAACGCAAGACGGTCCTCGTCAGGGCGAAGCGA
>CALHDP010000077.1 GCA_938023085.1 uncultured Collinsella sp. | reverse complement strand
GGCGATCGCGCGCCCTGGGCGCCGGCGCTCGACGGACTGGTGCTCTGTGTACCCGCCGGTGGGCGCACCTGCGTGATGGGCGCCTCGGGTGTGGGCAAGTCGACGTTGCTTGCGCTGGCTGCGGGGGAATGCGCGCCGTGTTCCATGGTGTTTCAGGATGCGCGCCTAGTCGAGGATGCTTCTGCCCTGGATAACGTGCTGGTGTGCGCCGATGCACGCGTGGACGCCTCGAGCGCTGCGGCCCTGCTGCGCCTGCTGGTGCCGGGGGTCGATGTTCATGCTCGTGTGGCTGAGCTTTCGGGCGGGCAGCGCCGTCGCGTCGAGATCGCTCGAGCCCTGCTGTGTGGTGGCTGTGCCGTCATTCTGGATGAGCCCTTTACCAGCCTGGACGCCTCCGCGCGCGATGCGACGGCCGAGGCTGTGCTCGACCTGCTCGACAGCCGCACGCTCTTGCTTGCCACGCACGATGTCGCCGACGCTCAGGCCCTCGATATCTCGGACATCATCACGCTCTAAATACTAACTCAGCAACAAAATGATCCGTTTTTCTCCGTCCCCAGGGGGTCGGGTATGGTATTCTATCTGCGGGGTAATACTTAGGAATACCAAGTAATACCAACGCCGCAGAAACAAACTCCAGATGCGGGCCAATCGGGTTGCCTTCACAGCCCGTCGCCCAGCCGCGCGGCCCGCATCTATCCGCACTACCGTCGTTTCAAAAAGGAAGCGCCATGGCAGAACATATGACCCCGGTTGTCGCGAAGGTCTTGCCCGAGGAGAAGGCAGCCTTCGCGGCGGCAACCCAGCTCGTGGGCACCACGCCGTCCAACGCCATTCGCATGTTTATCGCCGCGTTCAATCGTTGCGGCACCTTTCCGTTCGACATTTCGCCCAGCGGGGCCTTTGGCACTGCGCCCGATTCTCATCAATAAGTAATCCGTTTTCCTCCGTCCCCATGGGATCAGCTCTCTGCCGAGTTGTGGTAGAACTAGGGAACGGTTTTGAGGAGGTTAGCATGCTCAATGCGATGATTTGGGCGCTTGCCTGTTTTGGCGTTGTCGCTGCCGATATAGCCCTGAGCGTGGTTCTGTTTTCTGTTCTCGATGCCGTGTCGGTGCTGACGGGCTATCCGATCGACAATCTCGATATCCAATGGTTCCAGGCCGCCGCTCAGACGGCGTCGTTTTTGATGGCGCTGCTGTGGTGGCGTTATCTGTGGCCGCGCTCGTTTATGGCGCGCCGGCAAGGCGAGCACCCGCTCGGTGGGGGAGCAGGCGCGGCATGGAAGCGCATCGTCTGCGTTGTCGTGATCGGCCTGTCCATGCAGGTGGTCATTAGCTACCTATGCGACGGCGTGCTGTCGCTGCTGCCCGAGGTCGCGGCAGACTATAGCGAGCTCGTCGAGGAAACAGGCATGGGCGACACGAGCTATCTGGCCGTTCTGACCACGGTGATTGGCGCGCCATTTTGCGAAGAGCTCCTGGTGCGCGGCATCATCTTTGAGTTCTCACTGCGTGCGTTTAATCCACAGTGCCATCCGCTCTGGAAACGTCGGCGCCGCGTGAACGCGCAAGACGGCGCCATAGTGCCCTGGGAGGCCCCGAGTGCCTGGGGCGTCGCCGCGGCAATCGTACTGCAGGCGGCGGTCTTCGGCTTTATGCACATGAACTGGGTGCGGGGCTGCTATGCGGGCGCTGCCGGTCTCATTTTTGGTTGGGTGCTCGTGACCACTGGAAAGCTCCGCTACACGATCCTGCTGCACTTTGCCTTTAATGCCGGGTCGTATCTCATGACGTTGCTCTGGTTTGTGAACACGCCGTTCGACGCGGTAGTCACGGTTGCTATCGCCGGCATCATCCTCGTGGAGGCGATGCGCTCACTGCGCCAAGCGTGCCAACAGAGCGCTGCGACCACATCTACCGCATTCCCGCACTAATTGCGACGTCCGCCGCCGTTGGCGCCCTGTCGTCCCTGGGCCGCGCGGTTGCGGCCTGCGGTGTTCTGCGCACGCGACATGCCGCCGTGGCCCTTGCTACCCTTGGGTCCCTTGCCGGCGGCGCCACCGTGGGCCTTGCCGCCCTTCTTGCCGGTGCCGTGTCCGCCGCCAGCAGACGTCTCGCCCGGGCGCGGTGGCACGGGACGAATCAGGCAATGCTTGGTGTAGCCGATCAGATCGCGGCGGCCGGCTTTTTCCAGCGCCTCGCGCACGAGCTTGTAGTTCTCGGGCTTGCGATACTGGATGAGCGCGCGCTGCATGGCCTTTTCGTGCGGGTCGCGCGCCACATAGATCGGCTCCATGGTGCGCGGGTCCACGCCGGTGTAGTACATGCACGTCGACATGGTGGACGGCGTGGGGTAGAAGTCCTGCACCTGCTCGGGCATGTAGCCCATGTCTCGCACGGCTTCGGCAAGATCCACGGCTTCCTTCATTGTTGAACCGGGGTGGCTCGAGATCAGATACGGCACCACATACTGCTTGAGTCCGTATTCGCGATTCAAGCGTTCAAATTTACGGCAGAATGCGTCGTAGACGGCGCGACTTGGCTTGCCCATCACGGACAGCACCGCGTCGCTCACGTGCTCGGGCGCTACGCGCAGCTGGCCCGAGACATGGTACTCCAGCAGCTCGCGCAAAAACTCGTCCGAGGCATCGGCCATGGTGTAGTCAAAGCGGATGCCGCTGCGGACGAAGACCTTCTTGACGCCCGGCAGCTGGCGCAGGTCTCGCAGCAGCTGCGTGTAGCCGCTCTCGTCGACCACCATGTTCTTGCACACACTCGGCCACAGGCAGCGCTTGTTCTTGCACACGCCGTGCTTGAGCTGCTTGTCGCAGGCCGGGCGGCTAAAGTTGGCCGTCGGTCCGCCCACGTCGTTGATATAGCCCTTAAACTCAGGATCGCGCGTGAGCAGCTCGGCTTCGCGCATGATCGAGTCGTGGCTGCGCATCTGCAGTACGCGGCCCTGGTGGAAGGTGAGCGCGCAAAACGAGCACTCGCCAAAACAGCCGCGGTTGGAGCTAATGGAAAACTTGATCTCGGCAAAGGCCGGCACGCCGCCCGCCGCGTCGTAATCGGGATGCCAATCGCGTGCGTAGGGGAGCTCGGCCACCTCGTCCATCTCATCGGTGGTGAGCGTCGCCGACGGCGGGTTCTGCACCACATAGACGCTGTTGGGGTAGGGCTCTACCAGGCGATGTCCGGTGATGGGGTCCATATTCTGCTGCTGCACGTTAAAGCTGCGCGCGTAGTTGAGCTTGTCGGCGGTAAGGTCGTCCCAGCTGGGCAGCAGGTCGTAGTCGTAGACCTCGTCGAGCGAACTAGTGCGGTAGACGGTGCCATTGATATAGGTAATCTGATCGACGGACAGTCCCGCGTCGAGCGCGTCGGCGATCTCGACGATCGCGTGCTCGCCCATGCCGTAGATGAGGATGTCGGCGCCCGAGTCGAGCAGCACCGAGCGCTTGAGCTTGTCCTGCCAGTAGTCGTAGTGGGCCAAGCGACGCAGGCTTGCCTCGATGCCGCCGATAATGATTGGGGCGTCCTTGAACGTCTGGCGGATGAGGTTGCCGTAGACCGTGACGGCTCGGTTGGGACGGCGCCCCTCCTCGCCACCGGGGGTATAGGCGTCGGTGTGGCGGCGGTGCTTGGTCACCGAATAGTGGTTGACCATGGAGTCCATGTTGCCGGCACTGACGAGAAAGCCCAGACGTGGCTCGCCGAGCACGGTGATGCTGGCGGGGTCGGTCCAGTCGGGCTGGCAGATGATGCCCACCTTGTAGCCGTGCGCGTCGAGGACGCGGCTGATGATAGCCATGCCAAAGCTGGGATGGTCCACGTAGGCGTCACCACAGATGTAGACAAAGTCGCACTGGTCCCAGCCGCGCGCGTCCATGTCGGCGCGGCTGACGGGGAGGAACTTGTCGCGGCCCGGACGCCAGGGGCGTGAGGGTGCTGCTGAGGCATGCGTGGGTCGCGAGCCCTGCGCCTTACCGCCGCGCTTTTGCTGCTGGCCCTGTTTGCCCTGCTGGCTGCGCTGGTTGTTCTGAGCGTGCTGAGGCTTTTGTGCCACGATCCCTCCCGGTGTTTGTATGCTGCACGTAATTGTAACCAGTCTTTTTGAGACGGGGCTAAAAAGAATGGTGGAGTACACGAGCTGGCGGATCGGCGTGTCGATGCGGGTGCCGTTTGTTTCCAGACTGTGTATCTGCGCGTTGGGGAACCCATCTCGCGCGCACGCCATGTTGTCAATGGGTTACAGTATGAACGGCGGCTATGTTTCCGCCAACGCACGAGAGAGTCGTCAACAAGGAGGATGCACGACGATGCAGCGTGCCAAACAGATATCGGAGTCTATTGAGCTGGGCATCATCTTGGCGCTCGCCGGTGGCTTTATGGATGTGTATTCGTACATTGGGCGCGACCATGTTTTCGCAAACGCGCAGACGGGCAACATCCTGCTCGTGGGCGTGAGCATCTCGGAAGGCAACTGGGCGCTGGCGGGGCGCTATTTCTTCCCTGTGGTGTCGTTTGCCGTAGGCATTATGCTTGCCGACCTGGTACACGAGCGATTTGGCAGCGTGATCCACTGGCGTCAGGTGACGGTGTTCTTTGAAGCCGTCATCTTGCTTGGCGTGAGTTTTATTCCCGGCGGCGGTTACAACCTGCTCGCTAACTGCCTCACTTCGTTTGCCTGCGGCATGCAGGTCGAGAGCTTCCGCAAGATTCATGGACACGGCATCGCCACGACTATGTGCATCGGCAATCTGCGTAATGCCTTGCAAAACGTGGACGACTACATCATCACCCATAGGCGTGGCTTTTTGGAAAACGGCCTGCTGTACTTTGGCGTGATCTTCACCTTTGTGTTTGGCGCCGTGTTGGGCAACTGGTGTATTGAGCGCATGGGCCTGCATGCCATCGTCGTGGCGAGCTTGCTGCTGTTTGTCGCGTTTGCCATCATGTTCATCGACCGCGAGCGCGACTTGCGCTTACGCTGGAAGGTTGCGGCCGAGGCTTGGAAAGAGGGCTGCCGAAAGTAACCGAATGCGGCAAAGGGGCTGTCCCTTTGCCAGATAGATCGATAATGGGGAGGGGACGGCCATCTCAGCCGCCCCTTTTTTGAGTCTTAAGCCTAAGGTGCATGTTTGTAATGACAAGATTTGACGTCAGCAAAGCGTGCTGCTTAAGGCTATAGAATAAAAATGTCATCTTTCTAGCTATAATTATTAGTTGAGGGGATGGACATATGCCAGAGCTTTTTATTCAAAATAAGACGACAGTAATCAAGTTGATGGCGCTCTGCATTTTATCTGCCCTGGTGGAGCTGTCTGTTGTTAAAGCTGAATCGTTGATAATAGACTATGGCCTGCTTCGCTCTAATTATCGTAACGTTTTATGCATTGGGTTAGGCCTGCTAGTATTGCTCTCAGTTGAGCTGGTGACAAACCTGTTCAGATCAAAATATGCGGAGCAATTGGCTTCCGATGGCACTAACTGCTTCTATAGATTGCTTGCCCGCCATGCTTTAGAGCGGCCCTTAGTTTTAGCAAAAGACAGTGACTACCTGTTATCGCGCATTGAAGAGGCTGGGAACCTACAGCCGATGATTGGAATATTTACAACTGCGTTTCTTCCGTGCCTAGTGACGGGTTTGGTATCGTTTGTGGCACTATCTAATATCTCTTTGTTGCTTTTGATTCCTGTTTGTGTTTCAGCATTGTTTATTTCGCTTCTATATCCGTTCGCTCTTAGTAAGCTATCGACTAAGAGCGAAAAGGCATTGGAGGCCCAGGCGAGGGGTTCTGCTTATTTAGCCCAACTAATAAATTGTCGACTTTACATTCGTGTTTCTCGTTCAATTAACTTGGAATTACTTCGCTATAAAAAGATGCTTAAAGCCTGCAGGAACTCTCGAGTTGAGGAGAGTGTCTTTGCGAGATTGGCAACTGAAATAGTTGACGCTGGCAACATCATTACTGGCTTGCTTTCAGTTCTGCTGCTTATTTTCCTTGTGTCAAAGCGCGGACTGACGGTCGGGATTGCGGTGCAGAGCTATCAACTTGTACTTCTATGCTATTCTCCTTTTCCTCTTGTTCTGAATTGTTGGGCTCAGCTTCAGCCGTCGTTTAGATCGTTGCACCGTGTCTTGGAATTATGTCGTCTTTTGGAAGCTGAAAAACCTAATTTGATATGTTTCGATCACGCTGAGCGAATTAGTTGGAAAGGAATCATTCTCTCGTTTTCGTCGAACGAAACTAATGAGAGGATAACAATTCCAGATTGCACGATACAGGCACCTTGTCTGGTTTTAGTAAGCGGCCCTAATGCATGTGGTAAATCTTCATTTCTGGAAGTATTGAACGGATTATTGTCGCCAGTTGCTGGCAGACTGTGTGTTAATGAGTCTACTGTCATTTTCGATGGTTCGACTTTAATCCAGCTACCCTGCGCAACTATGCCGCAAAGACATTTGATAATGGGGGGAACTTTCAGGAAGGCTCTTTACTATGGTCTTGTAGATATTGACTCTGAAAAACTCATCTATCTTTTGAAGGGTTTTAGCCTCGATAAATTATTTGAAGTAAATCCCATCATTGGAGCTAGGGGACACAATTTGTCTGGCGGAGAACTGGCTTCTCTATTACTTTGCAGGGCCTTTCTGAGCAGTTATTCTATTATTATTTTGGATGAGCCTTGCAACAATTTAGATAATGCTTCGATATCCTTTTTGAAGATGGTGGTTGCGCAGGAGATGAAAGAGCGAATCGTCATCATTGCGGATCATGGACATGGTTTCGAACAATTTGCAGACTATGTAATACAGTTTCAGGAGCCAGAAAAAACTATCTAGCTCCTGAACGTTGCTACGAACTGCTTTTTGCGATTTATTCGAGATGCTCTTCAATCCGAGCCCTCAGAAGGGCAATGGCTGTGGGTATTCCAATTGCGGCGGCCAATTCGGCTTTATCCAAAACCTGTATGCTAAAGCACGATTGTTTATCACATTGAAGGACGATAACTGAAGATAGCTTCACTTCCCGTTGGCTGAATATGTCGTAATCTCCAAATAGGAAGTTACCTTTTATTGTGTAATTCGGTATGTTCGTTACGCACTTCATCTCAAGTCTGTTTAGGCCATAATCGAACACCGCAACTTCCTTGTGTTCGATGAT
This sequence comes from uncultured Collinsella sp., assembly GCA_938023085.1. Classification (GTDB taxonomy): domain Bacteria; phylum Actinomycetota; class Coriobacteriia; order Coriobacteriales; family Coriobacteriaceae; genus Collinsella. The sequence goes on along the minus strand of CALHDP010000077.1, from coordinate 5,364 downwards.
GAGCGCAACCCTGGGCATGTTACTAAAACCACCGTCGACGACAGTAAAGAGTTTTTCATTTGCATCGTCATAAACAGTATATTTTAGACTCAATAGCTGTCCTAGTGGACCCGTGAACCCATGTCTTTTGATATTGAGGTTGTCTCCGGCTGGGTTGATGAGAGCTAGAGCATGCGGATAAGGGTTACCTTCAATTGAGATTCGATATTCGTTTGTAGCCGTCTTGCTCGATTTAGGACCAGTAGCCACCACGCGTCATCGCCTCGATCGAATTGGAACCGACTTCTGCTTCGTGCGGAGAATTGCGCAGTATGTTGCAGTACATGCAGCTGCAATAACCGCATGGGCAATTTCTAACAAAATGAATGACGCTATTTACTGCATGCATGTTAAATGGACGAATACTTCTCATGATCTGCCTCCCATTGTTCGATTGTTTCTGACTGTTCTATTACCTTCTTCACCTCCTCAACACTGTTGAACCCTAGGTTTTCAATCGACGAGTACTCAACGTAAACAGAAAACCTGCTTTCAAGATAAATAAGCAGTCGAACTAAATCTGATGAGGACAAGTTGAATGGCGGGTCGGTCAATTGCTGATTTCTTAGATTTTGGTCAAATTGAGTCAAATCCAAATCTCTAATATTGCTTATCGCTTTTTCGATTTCTGCGTAGATGGTTTCATCTTTACGATATGCTGTCATTTCAGCACCCCAATATCGAAATCAAACAACTCGTTCTCGATTGTTTTGCAGCATAGTAATGATTCTTCTGGATCTAAGCTGGCTGAGAAACAGGGCATTCCTCTTAGTCGAAGTTCTCTTGCTGCTTGAATTGCTTTATCGCTAGATGAATAGCTTATTTGAAACCTATGCGTCTCCAACCCTTCAGTGGCGTCAAGTACTTCGTTTGTAATTTCAAATTGAACTTTCTCTGCTTGCGTTAGCGTTTCAATTATGGGCATGAGCCCAAGCATTATGTCGTAGTCGGCTATCGTGTATGGGATATTGATGATGGCCAAGTCAGGGCAGAAAGCTCGACATGCAGCAATCGATCCTAATCCGTAATCTCCGTAAATGTGGTCGTCGTATTTCATAAGCACATTGGGCGTTTCTAATAGAGCTAGGTCGGATTTACCATTCTCAATGATGATGTTGATCTGCTCATTCATTTTTTTGACGGCGGATTGGCCACCATCAAAACTAAGGGTGTTGCAGCCCCAGATTTCATTTAAAGGATTGAAGCTCAAAGCGCATAGATTGGGATGGTGCTTTCTCATCTCGCTAACGATGCTACTAAACGTAATTGTTGAATCGGCGGGTGTATATAGATTCCCGACAACAATTTTTGGTATCAGGGCTAATTCCTGCATGTCGCTTTTGCTAGACTCAATTTGTTCAGTGGCGAGTTGACTGACAACCTTCTTATTTACAGAATGTGCATAGGTTTCAGCGTGTTTACTAAATTCTATGAGTCCTGTGGCGCTTTCTTTCGTCGATAAAACGACAACCAAGTCTGATTCATCGATTGTCGTTACATAGTTAATTCGATTTCTTATGCCAATTTCTTTGCAATTAACAAGGTTGGCAACATCTACGCCGTCCGGTAGAATGCCGCATGGTGTTGATACCCGAATATTGTAGCCAATTCCTAGCAATCCAATTAGAAGAGGATAGTCAGCTCTCGTGAAAGATATAAGTCCAATTGTCTTCATGATTATTATCGCTTGTTCCTTTTAAGAGCCGTTGTAATGGACACTTCGTGTCTATGAAGCTCAAAGCGAAGTATTTTCTGATTAAGTCGATCAAAGGCAATTCGTTTTGAGTTGTCGCATGCTGTTCGTTTGTAATCAGGGCTAATTACTCCTTTGCAATCTGCGCTTTTAATGCATTGAGTGCACAGCTGAAATGCCCAACATTTTTTACATGAATCGCTGGTCAGCTTTGAAACATTGATCATCTTTTCAATTTGACCTAAATCAAATCCTGAATCCAATGTACCGATATACATGTCCTTGGTTGTTTCGCTGACCCTTTCGCAAGGAAGAAGCGCTCCTGCTGTTGTCACAAATAGGCGCGTAACTCCTGGCTCGCATGGACCACCGGGTATAGCTTTTGTTGGGATGTTCGAAGGTGCAAATCGCTTAATGTTTTGGTTGATGCTTGCAAGCGTATATGAAGCGAGTCTATCGCTGCAGTTTCCTTTTTCGATCTTGCGCTCGTCCATAATTCTTGCTTTAAATAAGGCGTAATTCAGTTGACTTGAGAACTTGTCATTGTAGGGGGCGATACGTCCGTTGCGTTCCAAGTAGTTGAATTGAACATCGCAAGCCTCGATATCCTTATCATTTATAAAGGAAGAGACTGTTTTATAGATGTTGTTCGTGTCGACTACGGCATTAAAATGAATATATTTGTTGCGTTCAGGATGGTTGTCTAAAATCATATGAACATTGTCTATAACTGCTTGGTATGAGGACTCACCATTAGCGTAATGCCTAGACTTATCATGGACTTGCCGCGGCCCGTCAAGACTGATTAGCAAATAGAATTCATGCCCAGAATCGAAGAAGAATTTAACCATATCTTCAGATAAAAGAGAGCAATTGGTTGTAATTCGAAATGAGATGTGTTTTCCTTCAAATACCTGTTCTGCATATTGAGTAATTAGCTTAATTTCACTAAATCGAAGGAGAGGTTCTCCTCCATAAAATGCTACGACCGGGTTTGGGTTGTCAATCGAGTGCATCTTAAAGAATTCGATTGCATGTTTGGCCGTCGAAACAGACATAGAGTTATGACTGTGGGTTCTGTTGTATAAGGAGTTTTCGGAATAGATACAGTAATCACATCGGAAGTTGCAAGATTGAGTCAGCTGAAGGGTTATCATCCGTAAATTTCTTTCCAGCTTAACTTTCAAAAGGTCAATTGATGGATAAGCGACATCCTGCAATGGCGAATCGTAGCAGTAGCCACATGATTGTAGTAACTGGAATTCTTGGTCTGATTTATAGGAGTCGGGGCAAACTTCGCCTGCTTGGACTTCTGAGATGAAATTGAAGAGATCTTTGCTTACTGCAAGTATCTCGTTTCGATTGGCATCATAAATGTAGTGGCCCAAGAGGGTCTTTATGGGTAGAACTAACATCTCTACCGCCTCTTTCATTTCACTAATGTTATTTTAGTGAACTAAGATGTTTACTATAAGGTAACCATTTATAAACGTATTGTCAAACATATATTGCTAAAACAGAAACAATTTATAGACTGAGTGGTCGTATCCTTTGGGCGATTGCTTCTATAATCTAGCCTTCGCTGCTGTCGGGAGGGAAGGTCTAGGACTCCGTTATCATGTTGAAACGCTTTAACTAATTTGACGTTCTCACGTGTTTTTCGTTTCAAAAGCGTTAGGATGGGACTCATAGCGTGGGGCGTAATGGGTGCCCCGCACACGATGGGAGGCTATCAATGGCTAATCGTTTCGTTCTCAATACCATCTCTTATCATGGTTCCGGCGCCATCAAGGAGATCCCCGGTGAGCTCCAGCGTCGCGGCTACAAGAAGATCTTCGTCTGCTCCGACCCCGACCTGGTCAAGTTTGGCGTTACCGCCAAGGTGACCGACGAGCTCGACGCCGCCGGCATCGCTTGGAGCCTCTACTCCGAGATTAAGCCCAACCCCACGATCCAGAACGTCAAGGACGGCGTCGAGGCCTTCAAGGCCGCCGAGGCTGACGCTATCGTGACCATCGGTGGCGGCTCCTCCATGGACACTGCCAAGGCCATCGGCATCATCATCAACAACCCCGAGTTCGCCGATGTCCGCAGCCTCGAGGGCGTTGCTCCCACTAAGAACCACGCGGTGTTCACCATCGCTGTGCCGACGACCGCCGGTACCGCTGCCGAGGTGACCATCAACTACGTCATCACCGACCCCGAGAAGGTCCGCAAGTTCGTGTGCGTCGACACCAACGACGCCCCCGAGGTCGCCGTCGTCGACCCCGACATGATGGCTTCCATGCCCGCCGGCCTGACTGCTTCCACCGGCATGGACGCTCTGACCCACGCCATCGAGGGCTACACCACCAAGGGCGCCTGGGAGCTCTCCGACATGTTCCACTTTGAGGCCATTAAGCTGATCAGCGAGAACCTGCGCGACTCCGTCGCCGAGGCCAAGTCCGGTCAGCCCGGCTCCGGCCGCGAGGGCATGGCTCTTGGCCAGTATGTCGCCGGCATGGGCTTCTCCAACGTTGGCCTGGGCATCGACCACGCCATGGCTCACACCCTGTCCGCTCACTACGACACCCCGCACGGCGTCGCCTGCGCCATGCTGCTGCCGATCGCCATGGAGTTCAACAAGCCGGTTTGCGCCGAGCGCCTGGCCAAGGTTGCCGTCGCCATGGGCGTTGACACCACGGGCATGAGCACCGACGAGGCTGCCGATGCTGCCATCGCCGCCGTCAAGCAGCTTTCCGCCGACGTGAACATCCCGCACGTCTGCGAGGCCATGAAGGCTGACGAGATCGAGGTCCTGGCCAAGGACGCCATGGCCGACGCTTGCTTCCCGGGTAACCCGCGCGAGGCGACGCTCGACGATGTCATCGAGCTCTTCAAGAAGATCTGCCCGGCTGCCTAACTGGTTCGGCGGGCCCCTGCCCGTTAGCCCCACAATCGTCCTCGGACATGTCGGAAGCCCCCGCTGCGCACTTCGTGCGGCGGGGGCTTCCTCCGTCCTGCGGAAAGATTGTGGGGCTAACGGAAAGGGGCCCGCCGGCTCGTTATCGTGGCGGGCGCAGTTCTGGGGAGCTCGACGGGCCATCTCGCTAGGTAAAAAGATGGTTCGCGGTGGTATTGTTGCTGTGGGTTTAATTCGATATGAAAGGGTGACTTTGGTGTCCAAGATGGATTCTACGCTCTCCTATATTACTGACCAGTTGAAGGCGCTTACCTCGATTGCTTCGCCAACGGGCTATACCCGTGCGGCTACTGACTATCTGATGGAAACGTTGCGCGATATGGGTTTTGGGCCCGAGCGCTCCAATAAGGGCAATGTGCTCGTTGAGCTTGGTGGTGAGGGTGAGCCGCTCGTGTTGGCGAGCCATGTCGATACCCTGGGCGCCATGGTGCGCTCCATTAAGGACAATGGTCGCCTGCGCCCCACGACCCTCGGCGGGCATCAGTGGTCTACGGCCGATGGCGAGAACTGCACCGTTTATACGCGCGACGGCAATGTCTACACGGGCGTGGTCCTCAATACCGAGCCTTCGGCGCACGTGGCCGATGAGCCGGTCAAGACCATCGAGAAGAACATGGAAATCCTGCTCGACGAGAACGTTGACAGCAAGGACGATGTGCTCGAGCTGGGT
>CALHDP010000076.1 GCA_938023085.1 uncultured Collinsella sp. | reverse complement strand
AACAGCTCGCACGAACCATACTGGTCGGAGTCGATCGTCGTGCAGCGCGGATGCGCATACATGGACAGGATGACCGTTCGCACTCCCGGCTGGGGAACAAACTCCTCAAAATCGGGAGCCATGCGGTTCATGTTGAGAATCATGCCGTCGACGGGTCGCTCGACCATGCGGCGCGAGGCATCGGCAAGTGCATAGGGCTTGTCGCCGCCCATCTCGATCATAGTGACGGCAAAATCGTGCTCGCGCGCCGCTTGCATGATACCCTCGAGCGTCGCCAGGTTACCGACACGTGTGATGTTGTACATGCACAGGCCAATAGAACGATACGACCCGCCGCGCAACGCCGCTCCAGCAAAATTGGGACGAAAGCCCAGCTCTTCCATGGCGGCCAGCACACGCTTGCGCGTCTTTTCCGTCACGTTGGGCATACCGTTGACCACGCGAGACACAGTCTGGCGGCTCACGCCAGCGAGCGCCGCAACCTCTGCCGCGCTCGCCGAACGACCATTCCTTGTCTGCTGATCCATGCCTTCCACGCTAACCTGCTTCCCAACTATTCCCCGCGCCCATGGCGCATCGTACATACATTGATAACGTGCTCATGATACCCGAGCCATATACCACAACATGAAAACTTCTGTCAATCAAAACCGCTTACCGAACAAATACAACCGTTCGCGGCTGTTTGAAGTTGTTTTGTTTCTATACATCCCAGCCGGATGTTAACGTGCTCATTGTCAAATGTTCACGTGCTCATTTTGGTTCTAATCATTTTAAGATAGTGTTTATCGGGCTTTTTCACCGCTGAACGCTAACCAGGGAGCCTCCTGAGCGCAAACGCACAATATTGAACAGCGAGACGAGAGGGTGTATGCATATGTCTTTGCTAAACCGCGTACAGCAGCTGCCGAAGGGCTTTGTTTGGGGCGCCGCAACCGCCGCGTACCAAACGGAAGGTTCCACGAAGGTGGCAGGCAAGGGTAAGACCATGTGGGACGATTACCTTGTCGCCCAGGGTCGCTTTTTGCCCGACCCGGCCAGTGATTTCTACAACCGCTACGAGGAGGATATCCGCCTTTCTGCCGAGCATGGACTCAACGCCATTCGTGTGTCCATCGCCTGGACCCGCATCTTCCCCAACGGCGACGATGCCGAACCCCTCGCCGAGGGCGTTAAGCACTACCACGAGCTGTTCGCCTGCTGCAAAAAGTATGGCGTCGAGCCCTATGTGTCCCTGCATCACTTTGACTCCCCCGCCGCCCTGTTCAACCAGGGCGACTGGCTCAACCGCAAGACCGTCGACGCCTATGTGCGCTATGCCGAGTTCTGCTTCCGCGAGTTCCGCGAGGTCAAGAATTGGTTCACCATCAACGAGCTCATCAGCCTCTCGCACTCCCAATACATCCAAGGCAACTTCCCGCCCAACCATCACTTTGATGTGACGAGCGGCATCCAGAGCCAGCACAACGAGCTCGTTGCCCACGCCCGCGCCGTCAACCTGTATAAGGATCTTGACGAGACCGAGCACCTGGGCGGACGCATTGGCATGGTCAACGTCCTGACGCCGGCATATCCTGCCACCGACTCGCCCGCCGACCAGCACGCCGCCGACCTGTACAACGCCTTCTACACCGACTTCATCATGGACGGCGCCTTCCTGGGTCACTACTCCGCGCGCACCCTCTCACTCATCAACGAGATTCTGCGTGCCAACAACGCCACGCTTACGGTTGAGGACAGCGACATGGAGGAGCTCGCCAAGGCGGCGCCCCGCAACGATATGTTCGGCCTCAACTACTATCAGTCGGCGTTTATCGCCGCCTACGATGGCGAGTCAACCAACAGCTTTAACGGCACCGGAGACAAGGGCACCTCGTGCTTTAAGTTTAAAGGCGTCGGGCAGCAGGTCGATATGCCGGGTATCCCCACCACCGACTGGGATTGGCTCATCTACCCGCAAGGCCTCTACGACACGCTCAAGCACATCAGCGCCACCTATCCCAACCTCCCCGTCATCTATATCACCGAAAACGGCCTGGGCCACAAGGACCCCGAGCCCGACGCAAACGGCATCGTCGCCGATCCCGAGCGCATCGACTTTGTCGACCAGCACATGGAGAAGGTGCTCCAGGCGCGCGCCGAGGGCGTCGACGTCCAGGGCTACTTTATCTGGAGCCTGCAGGACCAGTTCTCGTGGGCCAATGGCTATAACAAGCGCTACGGCCTGTTCTACATCGACTTCGACACGCAAAAACGCTACATCAAGCAGTCGGCACTCTGGTACAAGGAGCTCGCCGACACTATAGCGGACGCGCAGTAGCGCATCGCCTCGCTTTCCCCCGAGAAGGGAGCGGCCCTATGCGATACAAACCCAGCCGCTCCCCTCTCTCTGGGACCGGCCCCGCCTGCACCCGGGCTTTTAGCAAGCGGGAGACCATATAGGTTTTCAACGTCCATGCCATTAAGATTTCATGCAAAGAGGAGCGTGAACTATGGAATCGATCGTTAAGTTCTTGGAGAAAGGTCAGCCGTACTTCGACAAGGTCTCTAAGAACATCTACCTTCAGGCCATTAAAGACGGCTTTTTGGCAGCAATGCCCATCATCCTGTCTTCTTCTGTCTTCCTGCTTATTTCGACCCTGCCGGGCGTTGTCGCCACGGTCGGCGGCTTTACGCTGCCCGACTGGTGGAACGTCGACGTCGTGAACTTCTGCAACAAGGTTTACAACTTCACGATGGGCGTCGTGGGCATCATGGTCGCCGGCACCACCGCAAGCGCGCTGACCGGCTCCAAGAACCGCCGCATGCCTGCCGGCAAGGCCATCAACGCCACGAGCACCATGGTCGCCGCCATGTGCGCTATGCTCATCTTGGCCGTTACCCAGACGAGTGCCAAGATCGACGGCGCCGATGTCTCGGTGTTCTTTACCGACAACATGGGCACCAAGGGCCTGCTGAGCTCCTTTGTCGCCGCATTTGCCACGGTCAACATCTATGCCTTCTGCATTAAGCGAGACATCACCATCAAGCTGCCCAAAGAAGTCCCCGGCGCCATCGCCCAGAACTTCCGCGACATCTTCGCCTTCAGCTTCTCCATCCTGTTTGTCGCCGTCATCGACGTTATCTGCCGCACCTGCTTGGCCGTCCCGTTTGCCAACGTCATCTCCACGCTGGTGAGCCCGCTGTTCGCCGCTGCCGATTCCTACGCCGGCCTCGCCCTCATCTGGTTCATGATCCCGCTGTTCTGGTTCATGGGCATCCACGGCCCCTCGGTCGTTAAGCCTGCCCTCAACGCCGCGCTGTTTGGCAACATCACCACCAACCTCGCCACGCTGCAGGCCGGCGGTCACCCCGCCCTCGCCCTGACCGAAAACTTCGGTAACTACATCGGCGAACTCGGCGGCACCGGCGCCACGTTCATTGTCCCGATCATCTTCCTGCTCTTTATGCGCTCCAAGCAGCTCAAGGCCGTCGGCAAAGCCTCTGTCGTGCCCGTGATGTTCGCCGTCAACGAGCCGCTGCTGTTCGCCGCGCCCATCATCCTCAACCCGTACTTCCTGATCCCGTTCCTGTTTGCCCCCGTGGCCAACGTCCTCATTGGTAAGTTCTTCATCGACTTTTTGGGCATGAACGGCTTTATCTATGCCATGCCGTGGGCACTCCCCGGACCGATCGGCACCTTCATCGACACCAACTTCCAGCCGATCTCTCTGGTCCTGGTTGTCGTCCTGCTGGTCGTTGACTTCTTGATCTACTACCCGTTCTGCAAGGCCTACGACAACGTCCTGTGCAAGCAGGAGGCCGAGACCCTGGCCGAAGAAGAGGCCGAGGAGACCAAGGCCGTCAAGACCGCTGCCGCCCCCGCCGTTGAGGCTCCTGTTGTCGAGACCGCTTCTGCCACTGAGGCCTCCGCAGCTCCGTCCGCCCTTAAGGGCAAGGATCTGAGGGTTCTGGTTCTGTGCGCTGGCGCCGGCACCTCTGCACTGCTCGCCAACGCGCTTAAGGAAGGCGCCGACGAGCTGGGCATCGACATTACCGCCAACGCCGGTGCCTACGGCAGCCACTACGCCATCATGGACCAGTACAACGTCATCGTCCTGGCTCCGCAGGTTCGCACCTATTACAACGAGATGAAGGCCGACACCGACCGCCTGGGCATCACGCTGCTGTCGCCCAAGGGCAAACAGTACATCGACCTCACTAAGGATCCCAAGGGTGCCGTCGCCTGGATCGAGGAAAACCTCGAGGCATAAGACGCTGACACCACCTGCCGCTTGCAGACAATAAATGGCCCGTGCATCGATGTGTGATGCGCGGGCCATTTTGTTTAGACCGCACCCGTCCTCCTGTTCATCTCAATCTGTAACATCTAGCCGAGTTTTTCGGTCCTAGCTGTTACAGATCGAGATGAACGCACAGGCCAAGCCGAAAATCTCAATCTGTAACATGTAGACCACTTTTGACCGTCTAGTTGTTACAGATCGAGACAAACGGAATAAGCCGGGCCAAAAATCTCGATCCGTAACATCTAGCCGAGTTTTTGGGTCCTAGCTGTTACAGATTGAGACAAACGGAATAGGCCGAGCACGTCTACGCCCGCAAGTCCTTTACGCTGGAACGCTCGACCAACACACCCGAGACAAGCGTACGGCTTCTGGAGCTCGGGGCTTCCAGACCTGCGACGACCTCGTTAAGCGCACGGATGCCCAGCTCGCGGTGGCGAAACTTCACCGACGTCAGAATCGAGTTGGGAATCGTCTTGTAGAGCTCATCGTCGAAGCCGATCACGGACACGTCGT
>CALHDP010000075.1 GCA_938023085.1 uncultured Collinsella sp. | reverse complement strand
CGGAAAGAAGCTGCGCCGCGGGGGAGGCGGCCCCAATGGCTTTCTCATATCGTCTATATTCACTCGCTATAGGAGACGGGTGATACCTGGGTCAATGACAGAACTGAGAAGCCCGGAATAATGGAGCCAGTTAGAAACCCTCGGGTTTGCGGGGCGGGATCGTGAGAGCGATTCTGCCCTATTTTTTTCCTCCGTCTGCCCCAAACCAAGTAGTTCGAAGATAGCCTGTAGGTGTCCTCGTGGGCGCCTTTTATTTTCAGGGAATCGGCCGCTTCATGAACGAGCGACCGGCTTGACCTAGATCGAACCGCCTTCATCACCGTCTAGGCGCCGGCAATCAACATCGTTAATCCGCGCGTGCTACAATGCGGGCATCAGAGATGAAAACACAGTCCCCGTCGGGTAGTCGTGGGCGTGCGGGAGTCCGCATCAGTAACCTGCCTCCTTGGTTGTCCCTTCTCTGCATGGTCATCTGCATAAAGGAGGAACCAGCCATGCAGATCAGCGTGTCGTCCACCCTGACCGTATATCACGACGGCCAATTCTGGGTCGGGCTGGCGGAGCACGTCGAGGACGGAAGGTACGGCGTCGCCCGCATCGTCTTCGGCGCAGAACCGTCCAATGAGGAGATCCTGCGATTCGTTGTCAACAAATGGGCGAAGCTCTCGTTCTTCGGCCGCGATCCGACTGAGGCGAGCAAGCCCGCGAAGAACCCCAAGCGACGCGCCCGCGAGGCGGCGAAAGCACTTAAGCAGCTGGCGATGAGCACCAAGGCGCAGCAGGCGCTCGCGAATCAGCGGGAGACGATGAAGCGGGAATCAGCTCGAGCAAGAAGCCAGCGTCGCGCGGATGAGGCGGAGGCGCGCTTCGAGCAGCGAAAACTGAAGCGCAAACAGAAGCATCGCGGTCATTGATACCACCATCAACCCATATATAGCAGCAGGCGTAGCTTTGATTGAAACTACGCCTGCCACCTGGTGCTATAACGTTATACAGAACGTATGTTCTATACCCACTCGATGACTAACCCAGTCCGAGCACTACCGATGCGTGTCGCGTCATACCGCCTAAGAGCTGATTCGTTCAGAAAAGGTTCAGGGGGATCGTCGAGTTTATTGCACCCTCGCGTTTTACAAAAGAGAGTACAAGGCCCTTTAGCTCGAATTATTGCATTTAGAACCCCGCCGCTCATCCATCCTAGCTTGCCCAAACAGCCCTCCCGCGATGTCCATGTTCCAACGGATGGGTACCATTTACCCGGGTGCACCTGGGGCAACGGGTTGAAAAACCTGCGCAAGGTCGCTCGCAGAACACGCAACATCAAACACGACAGAAGAGGCGAACGACAGATGCCGGACCCCGGACGACAGCACCGCGGAAGACGAGCATTCCGACCACAACCGAACAAACCTCGCTCCTAGGCAGGCGCCCGCATGGGCGCCTTTTACTTTTCAGGGCCTTAGCTGGCAGCTAAGGCGTGCGGCTCATGGCCGTTTCGTGAAGGCACGACCAGCTCGACCCACCTCGACCCGTCTCCGCTCCTGCCGTGCTCACCAATCGACATCAGGCGGTTCAATCGTCGCGCAGACGAAAAGGGACACGGTGTCGTGCGGTGTGCTCGCGCGGTGCCGCACGGGAAGATTGGAGGAACCATGGCACGCACAGCCGAATGCGCCGCGCCCGAGGGCAACCAGGACCGCGACGAATGGATGACGGTGATCGAGATGCAGGAGTACATGAGAGCAAGCCGAAACAAGGCGTACGACCTCATCTGGTCGGGAGAGATCGACTCGTACAGGCTCGGCAGGAAGCTCCTGGTTTCGAGGGCGTCAGTGGACGCATACATTCAATCGAGGGGTGGGAAGAAATGAAAATAGCGGCGACCGCCCCGGGAGCCGCCCGCGGCCGGGCACGCGAGGGAGCCTCGAGACGAAAGGAGCTCGAGGACGACCATGACCAAGAGCACTAGCAGGAGCCAGGTGAGGCTCATCGCATCAACCAACGCGATATTCGGCGCCGACGAGGCGTGCGCGATGCTGCGCATCAGCCGCGACGCCATGTACCGGCTCGCCAAGGACCCCGACGATCCGTTCCCGATCCGCTACATCGACGGCAAGACGCGCGACGGCATCGTGTTGCACGACGAGCTCGTCGCATGGGTCGAGCGCAACAGCGTCGTCGGCTCGCCCAGAAGGGACTAGCGCCGATGGCGGCCGCAGGCCCGAGGGGGCGCGACGGCCCCTCCCCGCGCGAGTTCACGGCGGTACGGCATTTCATGATGGCGGACCTGGGCCTCTCCGGCCTTCCCCTGCTCGTTTACGCGCGCATCTTCGGCTTCTGCGACGGCGGGTGCGACTACTTCGAGAGCAAGGGCAACCTGGCCCGCTTCCTCAACGTGCAGGAGCGCAGCGCCCACCGCGCCATCCGCGACCTGCTCGACCGGGGCCTCATCGAGGAATGCGGTGTGCACGTCCCGGCGCGCGGGCATGCCACGAAGCGATATCGCATCGTGCGCGAGAGGCTGCCACCCGGAGCGCTGGCAACCCCTGACGATTCGTCAGGGTTCCAGACGCGAAAGGGTGACGAAATGACAGGGTTCGCCGAGAACAAGGGTGACGAACCGTCAGGGTTTGCAGCCCGAACCCCTGACGAAATGACAGGGAAACCCCTGACGATATGCCACCCAATAAGCAAAAGGGACAACAAGGACTTCAGAAGATAAGGAAGGGGCGCCCGATGGACCGAGCGGGACTCATCACCCTGGAGCAGGCCCGGGCCGCCGGGCTCTCCTTCGACGAGCCGGAGCCGAGGGCGTGCCCGCACTGCGGCGCCGCCCTCGAACCGCTCGGCGCAGCGCTGGCGGGCAGGGTCGCCTGGGTCTCCAGCGCCCCCT
>CALHDP010000074.1 GCA_938023085.1 uncultured Collinsella sp. | reverse complement strand
CCCAACCGTACTCATCAACGAGCGGCTGCACCGTGTTGACGTTCTGGCCCTGGTCGATGCTGATGGCGTAGATTTTGACACCGGTCTCATCCACCCAGTCCTGATACACCTCGTTGATGGCGTTGAGCTCGCGGTTGCAGGGCTTGCACCATGTGGCGAAGAAATCGATGATGAAAGGCTTACCATTGTTGGAAAGCGTGTCGGTTTTCACGGCGTTACCGTTGATGTCCTTCAGCATGACTGAGGGAAGCTGTGCGCTCGCAGTTGTCGCAAATGCGGAAAGCAGCACAAACAGGGAAAAGATTACTTTCTTCATAATGAAACTATTTTTCAGTTATTTTGAATGCAAAAATAGATAATTCCGATTGAACGGGAAACAGAAATAGCGTTAAAATTCGTTTAACGTCCCGTTATTAGGTCAATATGCCCGATTTTGATTCGGGTTACAGTACTTATTTCCGAAATTAGTAAGGGCGGAAACCGTTATCGCCTCTCTCTGGTGCAATACTTCGCTCCTCATCTCGTACTAGATGCGGGAGGCGGAAGCGGTCCGAGTTTTTGCATTGAAACCATGGAGACGGCGTTACGCTGCCCAGGATAGCAGACGGACCTCACACGCACGGGGAAGCATGCAGCGAGAAGTATGAGACGTGAAGCCTCCAACCCTAACAACAAGCATGGACTTCGGCCAAGGATGCGTCCCTCGGCTGAAGCCCACGATATCATAGATACAGGTAGGACAGGTTACTTATCGTGTCTCACTGACGTAACTTATCCCATCTCTTATAGGTAACTTACCTTGCTTCGCGGAGATAGCTTATCCTAACTCACGATGGCAACCTACCCTATCCAATTACTTCTTCTTTCCCTTTTTCTTACCCTTGGCCTTGCCCTTGGTGGGGGCAGGAGTCTGCTCGGGGGCCTTCTCTACCTGGACAGGAGCTGCGGGAGCAACCTCCGCAGGCTTCGGTGCGGCAGGCACAATGCCCTTGAGCTCGAGCGTGAAGATGAGGGCGGAATAAGGAGCAATGTCGCGACCAGCACCGCGAGCGCCATAGGCCAAATCCTGCGGGATATAGATCTCCCACTTCGATCCTACCGGCATCATCGTCAGTGCCTCCGTCCAACCCTTGATCAGGCGGTCGGCAGCAAACTCATCAAACTCCTTGCCATGGTTGGCCGTGGCATCAAAGACCTTGCCATCGAGGGTGCGGCCCTCATAGACGACCTGCACCTTGTCGCTCGCCTTCGGAATCGGTCCGTCGCCCTTGACCAGCACCTTGTACTGCAAACCGTCGGGAAGGGTGTTGACCCCAGGCTTCAGCTTGTTCTCGGCGAGGAATTTCTCGCCAGCAGCCTTGTTGGCCTCCTCGCGCTCGATCTTGGCAGCCTCGCGCGCATCCTTAAACTTCGTCTCGGCCTGTGCCACCGTATAAGTGGTGGTATCCTTGCGGAGCGCGGCCTCGAAACCCTTGACCACCATCTCCTCGCTGAGGGGTTGGGAAGCGCCCTCGAAGTCGGCACTCATGCGCGGGAACATCTGCTTGTCGAGCATCGTAGCCACCTGCTGGCCTGCCACAAAAGCCTGGTATGCCTTGTCGTTGCGCTTGGCATAAGCCTCCTTGAAGCCACGGATGACATCGGCCATCTGGCTCTCATCGACACCAAACTGCTCCTTCAGATACCTGTCGAGACCATTGGTCACGGCGTAACCGGCAGCGTAGCTGATCGAGTCGGCCTCGGTCTTGAGCGTCTGCGTCTGGACTGCCTTCGCCTTGGGCGACACTTTCTTGACCTTCTGTGCGCTCACCGGAGTACAAATTGCACCTCCGACGAGGGCAAGTGACAAAAAGATTGTCTTTTTCATTGTACGT
>CALHDP010000073.1 GCA_938023085.1 uncultured Collinsella sp. | reverse complement strand
CGTATTACCCCGCTGAGCGAGCCATAGGCACCACGCACCGACGCGCTAAAGCGTCGGCTTGAAATTGGTGCTATATTCGGCTTGAGTTGTTTAATGCTAGTTCGGGAGGCTGATATGGGGCTGTTCAAGAAGAAAAACCCGCAGGATGCCTTTGACCCCGGTGTGTTTACCATAACCGATACGATTTTGGACCCGCCGCGGTTTACGTTTTTGCCTGCTATCTACCAGGATGCTACGCGTCGCAAGTGGGCCGTGCATCAGCGCGGTGCGCAGCCGAAGATCTTTGACTATGCGGATGTTCTGCAGTGCGAGGTGGCCGAGGCTGGCGATCCGGAGGCTGACGAGACGCCTTCAAAACAGGAATTTGCCCAGCGTATTCTGGCAAATCCCGCGAAGGCGGCAAAAATAAACGCTGCCAAGCGTAATATGTGTCTTGGTATGGGCGTTGTCGTGGCGGTTCAGACGGGAAAAGACGAGGTTTCCAAATTAGAGATTCCCGTTATGACCGACGAAGTCAAACGCGATTCAAACCTATATAAGTCGTATCGGAATGTCGCCGAGAAAATCAAGGCCGAGTTTGATGCCATGGGAGGGCTGGCCTAATTCTGGTGACATACATTTTTGAATGAGGAGTCTGTGCAATGGCAGGCGAATCTTATGCAATTCCCCCCAAAGACCGTGCTGTTGAGGGGATTCTTTGGTACATCCAGCACCATCAGCTTGCCGGCGGCGATCGTCTGCCGGCCGAGCGTGTGCTGTGCGAAGATATCGGCGTTTCGCGTACGGCGTTACGTGCTGGCATCACGCGGCTCATCTCGTGTGGAACGCTCGAGAGCCGCCGCGGGTCGGGCACGTATGTGTGTCCTCCCAAACCACTGAATATCTTCCAGGAAACGTATAACTTCTCCGATGCCGTGCGGACTGCCGGCTTGCACCCCTCCTCTCGCTTGGTTTCCACCGAGACTGTCGAGGCGGATGAGACGCTTGCCGACAAGCTTGGGGTGGCCGTAGGCGCTCCCTTGCTCCGTATGCAGCGCGTCCGTCTCATTGAGGGCGAGCCGGCATCAATCGAGACAGCCCACGTCAATCTATCGCTTTGCCCGTCGCTTCCCGGTCATGATTTTGAGTGCGAAAGTCTCTACGACGTGTTGCTCAAAGAAGGCGGCGTGCGTGTTGAGCATGGACGAGAGCACATCTCGATCTCGCGCTTGAACGCCGAGGAGGCTGAGCTGCTCCAGCAAGAAGAGGGAACGCCGGTATTCTACGAGAGCACGATTGAGTTTGATAAAGACATGCGCTTTGTGGAGCATTGCAAATCGGTGATTTTGCCCACGAAGTTCCGCTTTGCCGATAACGGTGAAAAGAATGGCATGAGGAGCGTGGCAGGTGAACAATGGCTGAAACAGTAGATGCCACCCCGGTTTATATGCGCATTCGACGTCGCATTGAGGAGCGTATCGAGCGCGGCATATACCCAACGGGTTCG
>CALHDP010000072.1 GCA_938023085.1 uncultured Collinsella sp. | reverse complement strand
GCCATCAGGTCTGCCGCGACCACCATAGGCTTGGCCGTGGCGTCGGCCAGCACGCAGACCTCGGAGGGACCGGCGACCATGTCGATTCCCACGTCGCCCGACACAATCTGCTTGGCGGCGGCAACAAAGGCGTTGCCCGGGCCGGTGATTTTGTCGACGCGCGGAATGGTCTCGGTACCGTACGCCAGCGCGGCCACGGCCTGAGCGCCGCCCACCATATAGATTTCGTCCACGCCGCCGAGCTTAGCCGCGGCGAGCGTGTAGGGGCTGATCAGGCCGTCTTTTTGCGGCGGGGTCACCATAACCACGCGCTTGACGCCGGCGACCTTGGCGGGAATGGCGTTCATGAGCACGGTGGAGGGATATTGCGCGCGGCCGCCCGGTACATAGATGCCGGCCGCCGCGAGCGGGGTCACCTTAACGCCGAGCATCGTGCCGTCCACACGCGTGGTAAACCAGCTCTGCTCGACCTCGCGCTGGTGGAACTCGCGAATCTGGCGCGCAGCTTTCTCCAACGCGGCGACAAAGGCCGGGTCGAGGCCTTCGAGCGCGGCATCGATCTGCTCCTGCGGCAGACGGAAGCTCTGCAGCTCAACGCCATCAAAACGCTGGCAGTAATCGCGCACCGCGGCATCGCCATTGGCACGCACGTTGGCTACGATATCGCGGGCAGCGTCGACGATGTCTTGCGGCAGCACGCCCTTGCGGTTGAGCTGGTTGGTAACGAGGCGCTCACCGGGAGCAAGCTTGATGGTCTTCATATCGGTATCCCTTATCGGTCGAGGTTGTGTTCGAAAAACGAGAGACCGGGCGGCGGCGCCAATCGGCCCGCAGCCCGTACGTTGGGGTGCCCGTGCGTGCTCGCGCTATTGCGCCGAGCCCGCGACGGGCTCAAAATGCTTGTCCTTCACGGCCGCGGCCAGGCGATCTGCCAGATTACGCACGCGCGGATCCAAGCGAGCGGCACCCGGATTGACGAAGAAGCGCGCCGTGCAGTCCATAATGCGACCAGTAATAACCAGGTCGTTATCGCGCAGCGTGGCGCCCGTGGCGGTGATGTCCACGATGCGATCGGTCATGCCGACAATGGGGCCCAGCTCGATGTTACCGTGCAGTGAGACGATATCGGCGTTCACGCCGCGCTCGGCATACCAGGCACTCGCGATGCGCGGGTACTTGGTGGCCACGCG
>CALHDP010000071.1 GCA_938023085.1 uncultured Collinsella sp. | reverse complement strand
TGGTCTGGCCGGTCTTTTCGAATTGGACCTCGATCATGTCTCCGGCGACCGAGATCACGGTACCCGTGCCAAAGGTCTTGTGGCTCACGGTATCGCCCGCGGCAAAGTCCTGCGATGCGCTGGCGCGATCGACCTTGCGCTCCACTGTCGGCGACACCTTGGACGACGGCTTTTTGGCTCGCGGCGCGCCCGAGCCAAAGGTCGAGGCAACACGGCCGGCGTCGGGCGAAACCCCACGATGACGCTCGGTGCCATAAGTGCTGCCACCAAAGAAATCGTCGAAGCTCAATCCGCCGCGCGATCCGGAGCCGCCGGTCGAGCGCGTATGCGAGCCAAACACCTTGCCGCCGTACATATCCGAGCCCATGCCCGAGCCAAAGGTGCCGCGACGGTCACCACGCTTCTCCCAGCCCGTGCCCTCAAAACCGGCAGAACCGATACCGCTAAACTCGATGTCCTCAAACGGAATCTCGTTGAGGAAGCGCGAGCGCGGGTTGGCAGAGGTCGAGCCGTAGGTGCGGCGCGTAGCGGCGTAAGTCAAGAACAGGCGCTTGCGAGCACGCGTGATGGCGACGTAGGCCAAGCGACGCTCCTCCTCGAGCTTGCCCGGATCGTCACTACCGCCAAAGTCGTGCACGTGCGGGAAGATACCCTCCTCCATGCCGGCCACGAACACCGCAGGGAACTCCAGGCCCTTGGCGGAGTGGATGGTCATCATAGTGATGGCATGCGTCTCGCCGGCCAGGGAATCCAGGTCGGAGCGCAGGGCCAGCCACTCCATGAGTGCCGGCAGTGCCTTACAGGTGAGCGGACCGTAGGTGCGCTCGATCTCGTCGGCATGCACGGCACCCGCTGGCAGCTCCGTCGGTGAGGCATAGGCGTTGCCCGCGATAGCGGCAGCCAGGGCATCCTGCGGCGAGAGCGCCGGGGCCGCCAGGCTGTCGAGCGGATTGGAACCCGCGGCATCACGCGCGCCAACGAGCGCCTCAAACGAAGACGCGGGCGCAGATGGCCCCGGTTCGGGCGCAGGCGCGCTCACCACGACGGACTCGGGCTCGGCACCGGCAGGCACATCGGCAACACCGGCTGCGCGCAGCTCTTC
>CALHDP010000070.1 GCA_938023085.1 uncultured Collinsella sp. | reverse complement strand
CGAGGTAGCCCTCCTGGTCGAAGTGCATGATCTCGATCTTCTCGGTCTCCTTCATGTGTGTCCTCCCATCACATGTGCGCAATTCTATACATCGCGCTTCTTGCTGATACCAATTATAGCCATACGATTGCTTGTTATTTAATACCAATCCAAACTCACGGAGATTTGCGGCGAACGGTCGGTTTCCTCGCCCGAGTGGTATTACAACGCCAATAGTTGTCTATTTCGAGCGCTACTGCCAACGGGTTCCCCACAACTCGCCAGCTATAAAAGCGTTGCGCCAGACCCGCCCAAGCGTTTCCGGCGCAACCGCGCAGTTTAGTTATTCGGCTTCCATCTCCGCTGTCACACGGCGATACATCTCGATAACCTGAGTCGTCGCCTTGGACGGATCCTGATAGTAGCGGCCATCACACGTCTCGGCCGAGACATAGCCCGTATAGCCGTGGCGCATGAGTGCCTCGAGGTCGGCACGCATATCACGCTCGCCGTCGCCCCAGGCAAGATGCGTCGTGCCGCCGCCCACATCTACAAAGTGGGTGTGAACGATCTTGTCGCCCAAAACCTCAAAGTAGCCGTCGATCGTGTCGCCGGCAACTTCCATGGCGCCAAAGTCGATACAGGCCTTCAGGTTGGGACGATCGACCGCCTCGAGGATGCGCGCGACATCCTGTGCGGTGTTGACCAACACGGACTCCGACGGCTGCAGGGCCTCGAGCGCGACGCGAATACCGCGCGTATCGGCGTAGTCGCACACCGAGCGCAGCATGGCAACGCTGCGGGCCCAGGCGTCCTCAGCCGGCTCGTCCAGATAGGCCCAACCACTCGTCACCAGAATCTGCGGCACGCCCAACTCAACGGCAACGTCGATCACATTCTTAAAGTACGAGAGGATGCGTTTTTGGCCCGCCTCACCGCGCACCGCGACGTTCCACGGCTTGGGGTTGTTCTGCTCGGGGCACACGCACACGATCTTGATACCGTATTGGGCGGCAAGATCGCGAATCTTATCCACCGAATCGTGCTCATGGCAATCCACATACAGGTGCATCGAGCCGGTCCACAGCTCGATATTGCGATAGCCGGCCTCACCTGCAGCCTTAAAAAACGTCTCGATGCTGTAGTAACGATGGTTGATGTTCATGAGCGAAAGCTCGGGTACGACCATAGCCCTCCCCTTTCGTACGGAGTTTTAAAAAACAGGGGGCCGCCGCAGATACGACAAGCCCCCAAAGATCGACGCAACCGTTAGACGCGATGGAAGCGCGATTCGAACATATTAGGCAAGCACGCCAAAGTAAGCGCCGATGATGCCCACGACCATGGTGCAGAGGATCAGGACCATCGGGTTGATCTTCTTGGAGAGCAGCCAGTAGTAGAGCCAGAAGGCGGCCATACCGAGCATACCGGGCATGATGCCGTCCAGGATGTCCTGGAGAGTCTGAGCGGAGTCGCCCTGACCAATGGCGATGGGCAACGAAGCCCAGAACATGTCCTTGCTCATGGCGCCGACGACCATAACGCCGACAATGCCGACGCAGGCCATGATCTTTTGCATCAGGCCGGTCTTCTGAGCCTCGTCGAGGAAGCCAATGCCTAGCTCATAACCCTTGATAGCGCCAAAGATACGAATCAGGAACGCCGGGATGTTGTAGACGAGCAGGAAGGCGATGGGGCCAAAGACGTTGCCGGCCTGGCACAGGCTGATGCCCACGGCAGCGGCGACGACGCGCAGGGTGGACAGGAAGAAGGAGTCACCCAGGCCGGAAAGCGGACCCATGAGGGCGGCCTTGATGTCGTTGACGCTCTCGGGCTCAACCTCGCCACGAGCGACCTTTTCTTCCATGGCCATCGCGATGCCACCCACGAAGGGAGCGAGCTGCGGGGTGATGTTGAAGAATGCGCTGTGACGATGCAGGGCCTCGGCGTAATCATCGGGACGGCCGGCATAGATCTTCTTGAGCATGTTGGCGACCATCAGGCAGAAGGCAATGTTCATCTGCTTGTAGTAGGTCCAGGAGAATTCCATGCCCAGGGCGCCGGTGTTCACGGCGCTCTTAATGAGGTCGGAGCGAGTAATCTGGTTCTCGGAATTAGAAGTCATCGTCCTCATCCCCTTCCACAGAAAGCTGGGACTGGGCGCCACCAAGGCCCAGCAGGTCGTACTTATCGATGCCGATGATGATTGCGATCAGGGCGACGCCGAGGACGGGCACGTTGGCATAGGAGCACAGCAGGAAGCCCAGGAAGTAGAACGGCACGAGCTGCTTGGTAAGCACCAGACGGCCGAGCATGGCGAAGCCCATGGCAGGCAGGATGTTGGCTGCGACGCCAAAGCCATCGAGGACGAACGTCGGGATGAAGTCGAGCAGGCCCTGAACAGCGTCGGCACCCAGATAGAAGGAGACCGAGCACAGGATAAAGGCCAGGACGACAATCACGAGACCGATAATCCAGTGCATAGCGTAGATACCCTTGAGGTTACCCTTGCTGGCAAAGACGTCGGCACGGTCGACCAGAAGGGGCATACCGGCGTTGACGACGTTCTTAATGGCCAGGCACAGAGTGGCGATGGGCATCGCGAGCGCGATAGCGGCCTCGGTGCTCTGACCCAGCTGAATAGCGAAGGCGCAGGCGAGCACACCGCCAATCGTCTCATCGGGCGGCACGTAAGCGCCGATGGAGATAGAACCCATGAAGAGCAGCTCGAGGCTCGCACCGATGGCGAGGCCGGACTGCAGGTCCCCGAGGACTATGCCGACGAGCGGGCACAGAACGATCGGGCGGAACGCATAGAGCGTACCGAGCTGATAATCGAGCTTACCGAAGGCAGCGATAAGTCCGATGAGGATCGCTTGAACAAGCATTGTTCCTCCCTTTGATCCCTCTTGGATCCGCGCGGCGATTCCCGACTTGTCAGCGCGCCCTTTTCCATGCCGACAATCGCCCAGACAGATCCAGCTTGTACCGGTGTGCTGTTAACACCTAAACCGGTGCAAATGATTTGATACCAATTATATAGTCATGCGAAAACTATTTAATACCAATCGCTCAACGGGCGTGTACTCCCGGTGAACGGTAGATGGGGGTAACGGGTAAAGCGTTTATCCGGTACGCCCACGAATAGGGGCGGCGCCGTGCGCGCCGCCCGTGGTTCCCAATTAGAGGGCGCTTAGGGCATCGACCTTGGGGTCGTCGGCCAGAGCGCGAATCTCGACCTCGACACCGCGGCCAACGAGCTCGCGAATGTCCTCTTCCTCGGCAGCAGTCACAAAGATCTGGCGGGAGATCTTACGGGCATCGGGACGCTGCTCGTCCTTGGACTTGGTGTTGCCCAGGTTGATGGAGGTGATCTGCGGGCAGCCGTCGACAAGCTGCTTGGCCTCGGCGATGCTGGCGACGCAGATGATCATCTTGTACTTATCGGTAACACCGGAGTTGATGGCCTCGATGGCGTGCTCCATGTCCTTGATGACGAGCTTGACGTTGGCCGGCTTTCCCATCTTGAGCGTAGTCTTCCAGACGGGATCGTTGGCAACCTTGTCGCCAACGCAGAAGATGCAGTCGGAGCCCAAGCCCTGGACCCAAGAGACGGCCACCTGGCCATGAAGCAGACGATGGTCGACGCGAAGCAGTTGAATCATGATTGACCCCCAAAGGTCTCATGCCGGAAACCCGGCCCCATTAATAGCAGGCGGTGACTAGAACTCTTCCTCGTCATCCGCATCGGTCAGCAGGTCGTTGACAAACTTGACGCGCGTGTCGTCAGCCGCGAGGATCTCGCGGATAACCTGATCGGCGGGAGCCTCCTGGTCCGAAAAGAGCAGCTGGATCAGCAGCGGCAGATTCATGTTGGCAACCAGGTAGGTGTTGGGGCGCGTCTGGACGATCTTGGTGAACTCGTTGTTGACGCTGCCGCCAAACAGGTCGGTGCACACGATTACGTCGTCGGCGGGGTCGAAGGTCGCCAGGAGCTTGGCGGCCTCCTCGGCGACGTCGGTGCGGCCGTCGACAAACATCGACAGGTCGTGGACGTTATCGCGCGCGCCCGAGAGCAGCTCGGTGCTCTCTTTGATGCCGGTCGCAAAATGCGCGTGGCTGGCAAAGATGTATTGCCTCATTGCGGTTTCCCCCAAATGGAATTAGTAGTCGAACTGGTGGTAGTAGCGGCGGTACTTGAGGTTGTGCTTGGTGACC
>CALHDP010000069.1 GCA_938023085.1 uncultured Collinsella sp. | reverse complement strand
GCAGGGCTACGTAGGCGGCACCGATGATGCCGGCGTCGTTTCCGAGCGAAGCGACCTTAATGGGCGTCTCGCGCGAGGCGGAAAGCGCGTAGCGCTGGAAGTGCTCGCGGACCTTGTCGAGGTAGACATCGGCCGAAGCGGACGCACCGCCACCGATCAGGAACATCTCGGGGTCGACCACGTTAGCAATAAGCGCCAGGGCACGGCCGAGATAGTCGGCCATGGTATCGGCAGCTGCCAGCGCGAGCTTGTCACCCTCGCGGCAGGCCTGGAACACGTCCTTGGAATCAGAAGGCCCGGTGAGCTCGATGGGCTCGACGCCCGCCTTCTTGCACTCAGCAAGGTAGTTGCTCACCACGCCAGTGGCGCTGGAATACTGCTCCAGATGGCCATGGCCGCCACAGCCGCAGGTGCGCTCCTCAGCCGGGTTCAGGCACATGTGGCCAATCTCACCGCCAGCACCCACAACGCCCGATACCACGTCGCCGTTGACGATTACGCCGCCGCCCACGCCGGTACCGATGGTGACCATCACGACGTTCTGCACGCCCTTGGCAGAACCGAGCCAGGCCTCGCCCATGGCAGCGGCGTTGGCATCGTTCTCGTACTTAACGACCGCGTCGGGGCAGTGCTTTTGAATGGCGATCCTCAGCTCGGGCAGGTTAATGGCAATGTTGGCCTTGACCTTGGCATCGCCCGATGCCGGGATGGGGCACGGAACGGCCAGGCCAATGCCCGCCACAAAGGCACGCGGAATCTGGGCTTTGGCGACCACCTGGTCGATAGCCTCGGTCACCGCGGCAAAGCCCGCAGCGTCAACGATGGGAGGCGTGGGCACGCTGGCCTTGGCAAGCAGGTTGCCGTCCTCGTCGAACAGGCCCTCCTTAACCGAGGTGCCGCCGACGTCGATGCCGATGTAATACTGCTTAGGTTCCATGGGAGCCCACCTTTCTCGTTTAAACATTGCCTGTATGGTACCGCTCCCAAGGCAAAAACCTACCAAAAAGGGACAGGTTTGTTTTGGCAGGTTTTATCTGGGGAAATGCAGGGCATGAGATTCGGTTCGCCGGGCGGCAAAACGGCTCGACCCCATCCTCGAGCCGATCGATTCGCTCAATATCACATTATGCGAATGCATATTCATTTAGAGCGCTCTAGTTTCTAAAGAGAAGCGTTTTTTAATTAAACCTTTCTCGAACTTTTCAAAAACGCAATAGGGATGCTTAGGTGTTGACTATACTTTCTTCTGTACTCAATCAAGCCGGAAAGGAGGTTCCATGATTCCCAAATACGAGGCGATAGCTGCAGATATTCGTCGCACTATCGAGGATGGCGCTCTTAAACCGGGCGACAAGCTTCCTACCGTCGTTGAGTTCTGCAAGCTCTATAGCGTTTCCAAAATCACCGTCAAACGAGCTATTGAACAAATCACTGAGGAAGGCCTTATTACCAGCCGACGCGGATCGGGCACCTACGTTAAGGACACGGCGGGACTTCCCGGTCAGGCGTTTTTCCAGGGCAAAA
>CALHDP010000068.1 GCA_938023085.1 uncultured Collinsella sp. | reverse complement strand
GATCCTTCGACTCCATCCAAGCATCGATAAGCGCTGCGACATCCCTCGTGTCGTCATCGACATAGGCGCACAGACACTCGATTCGGTCGTTGGCGCCCATCAGGATCTCGAGAGAGCTCTTCATACCTTGGGCGAGATAACCATGACTCGCTAGCAATATCTTATTCATAGTTCTCCAATATCAATAAGACGTACTATATTGTCATATCAAAGTATATAAGCAATTTCCTTTTTGCGGTGCGTTAATTCTCTAATTCCGCGAACGGTAACAATTGGTCGGTAAAACGGCCGCTCCTTTTACAGAACGGCCGCCCTTGCTTACAGATAGAACTTCAGTCGCTCGGTGCAGTACACCTGACGGGAGATGAAAAGCGGCTCGCCGCTTGGAGCATAACGTCTATCGACAAACAGAAGCAGCGGAGAGTCCAGTTCCACGTTAAGGTATGCCGCCTCGAGCTCGCTCGCATAGCAGACCTCGAGCGTACGCGTGTTGGGACCCATCTTGATTCCCTGGCGATCGAGTACCGCCATCAGCGAATCCTCGAGGGACTCATGCTCCAAAAAAGAAAGCGCAGCGGAATAGCTATTGGTTTCCAGCATCGTGGGCTTGTCATCCACAAGACGCAGACGACGACTACGCAATACCTTTTGGGTATCGTCTACGCCCAGGAACTTCGCGTCTCGCAGGCTTGGGAAGTCCCAGCCCATTGCGAGAACCCTGGTAGACGCCTGCTTGCCCGCAAGCTGGCACGAATGGGTAAAGCTCTCACGGTCGTCCGCGGCATACATCTGTGTGTCCGACGAAACGAACGTGCCCTTGCCGCGGGCCCTCTCAACAAGCCCAGCATCTTCCATTTCTTTAATTGCGGAGCGAACCGTTATTCGGCTCACGCCAAATTGCTCGATGAGCTCCGCCTCGGTCGGGAGCTTATCTCCCGGGCGGTACGTGCCGTTGGCGATCGAATCAGAAAGCGCACGGACAATCTGTTTGTACAGGGGGACAACGCTATTTGCTTCAACCATATCAACCATACCTTTGCAAGGAATCAGCAGTTTATAGATAGATGACTTATATTGTATTAGAACTTTTTAGGAGTCCATATATTTCCTAAATGATTCGGTAAACGGGGTGTTATTTCACTTTAGCGGGGTGCAGCGGCTACCCGCGGCATTCGTTATCACCTAGCTAGGCTAGTCCACCCACATCGTCTCCAGTTCGCCGCAGAGCCGCGGCCACATATGGGTATACTCTCGAGGATTCGACTCGATTCGCCCCCGCTGGGGCGTCAAA
>CALHDP010000067.1 GCA_938023085.1 uncultured Collinsella sp. | reverse complement strand
GTTGTCTGCATCTTGTCGCCGATTCTCTTTGGTCAGATCATGGAAGTCCTGAGCCGTCTGCCCGAGCAGCTTCGCGTTGCGGGCGGCGATCTCAACGAGATGATCTCGCGCGCCAAGACGCTCAACAACACGCCGCTCAAGGAGTACCTGGACGATAATCTGTCCTCTCTGGTTACTTTGGCGTCTAAGTATGTTTCACAAATCGCTGCCGAGCTTGGTCGCGGTGTATTTCCGCTTATTACCAATACGGCCTCGCAGCTGTTCGTCATCTTCCTGGGCTTGGTGCTTGCCTATTGGTTGGCCTGCGACTATCCCCGTATGCACCACGAGGTCTGCACCATCATCGGACAGGAAAAAGAGACCTCGTACCGCTTTATGGTCGCCATCCTTTCACGCTCGGTCGGCGGCTATATGCGCGGCATGGTCATCACGTCGATCTGCGGTGGCTTTTTGGCTTTTATCGGCTTTACGCTCATTGGCCATCCCTACGCGGCGCTCATGGCCATCTTTACGGGCATTATGCACTTGGTTCCGGTTGTTGGCCCCTGGGTGAGCGCGGCGATTGCCACGGTGCTCGGCTTTATGTTCAGCCCCATGTTGGCGCTATGGACGCTTATCGTCACTATGGTGTCCCAAAACGTCACCGATAACGTCATTTCGCCCAAGGTCATGCAGAGCTCGGTGCAGGTGCATCCCATCATGAGCCTGACGGCCCTCGTTATTGGTTCGGCACTCATGGGTCCCATTGGCATGGTCATCGCCATTCCGCTGTGTGCGGCCCTCAAGGGCATTTTCGTCTACTACTTTGAGAACGAGACCGGCCGTCAGCTCGTGGCATACGATGGCGCCGTGTTTAAGGGCACGCCGTATCGCGATGCCGAGGGCAATCCGGTCGCCGCCTATGACGCGCTTGGAGACGATACGTTCATCTATGAGTCCGAGCTCATTGGCAACGAGACCGCGCCCGAGGCCAAGGCCATGCCCAAACCCGAGCTCGAGAATCCCTGGATTAAGCTCTCGGGCCTGCAGCCCGACGCGACAGGCTTTTTCAAGAACCCCTTCGCCAAGGATGATGATTCCAATACGGACGACGACACCAAAACCGGCATCGACGGTTCCATGGACGATTCTGATTCTAAATAGGTCCTATTAACGTTTCTTGAAGTTGTAAATGACAAGAAACGCGAGCAAAGCGATTGATAAGGGGCCGGCTACATAGAAAAAGAGAACGTCAATTGCGCGTAGAGTGTAATAAGCCTTATCGCCGGACATTACTGCATACAATACGTAGCCAAATGCTGGTTGGTTTGCGTACCAGCATGAGAAGGCCAAGAGCGCTAAAAGTGCTACAACCAGAAGTGTATTCAGGACAAATCGTTTACTTTTCATCGATCGCTCCTTCCGGGTGACTCTTATATGTAATTCTACAGCAGCCTTTTTTCAAAGGCTTGCTCGGTCCTAAATAACGTGCACTTTCGCTGGAGGGTCGCTGTTTGGCGGCCCTCTTTTTTGCATGGGCGCGGCGGGATGGTAATATCGTTACGTTTGAACTGTTTCGATGTGAAACCGAGGAGATTCCCTCTATGAGTGCTGACTACCCGTCAATGACTACGGCCGAGATCCGCTCCAAGTTCCTCAACTTCTTTGAGGAGCGCGGTCTTAAGCTCTATCCTTCTTCGTCCCTTGTTCCCGACGATCCCTCGCTGCTGCTTGCCAACGCCGGCATGAACCAGTTTAAGGAGTACTACCAGGGCAAGAAGACCATGAAGGAGATCGGCGCGATCTCCTGCCAGAAGTGCGTCCGCACCAACGACATCGACTGCATCGGCGAGGACGGCCGTCACCTGTCCTTCTTTGAGATGCTCGGCGACTTCTCCTTTGGCGGCGTCTCTAAGCAGCAGGCCTGCGCTTGGGCCTTTGAGCTCATCACCAAGGAGTTCAAGCTGCCGCTCGACCGCCTGTACTTCACCGTCTTTACCGAGGACGACGAGACCCATGACGTGTGGCGCTCCCTGGGCGTTGCCGAGGACCACATCTCGCGCCTGGGCGAGGACGACAACTTCTGGGCCGCCGGCCCCACCGGCCCCTGCGGTCCGTGCTCCGAGATCTATTTTGACATGGGCGAGGAGGTCGGTTGCGGCAGCCCCGACTGCAAGCCCGGCTGCGACTGCGACCGCTTCCTGGAGTTCTGGAACCTCGTCTTTACCCAGTACGACCGCCAGGAGGACGGCTCCATGCCGGAGCTGCCGCACCGCAACCTCGATACGGGCATGGGCCTGGAGCGCATGGCTGCCATCATGCAGCACAAGGCCGCCAATTACGACGGCGATCTGATGCAGCACCTCATCAAACTCGGTGAGGAGATTAGCGGCAAGAACTATGACGCCGATGACTACTCCGGCGCCAGCCGCTCGCTGCGCATCATCGCCGACCACTCCCGTGCTGTCGACTTTATGATCTCGGACGGCATCCTTCCCGGTAACGAGGGCCGCGAGTACGTCCTGCGCCGCCTGCTCCGCCGCGCCGTGTTCCACGGTCGCCTGCTGGGCATCGAGGGCGCCTTCCTGACCAAGTTCATCGACGAGGTCAACGCTCAGATGGGCGAGGCCTACCCCGAGCTGCTCAAGAACGTCGCGCTCGTCAAGGGTATCGTCGCCTCCGAGGAGGAGCGCTTCTCCACGACGCTCGACAACGGCCGCGTCTACCTGGACGAGGCCTTGGCCGCGCTTGCCGATGGTGCCGTCCTTCCGGGCGACGTTGCCTTTAAGCTGCACGATACTTTTGGTTTCCCCATCGACCTGACTGTCGAGATCGCCGGCGTCGCGGGTCACGATGTCGATATGGATGGCTTCAGCGCCTGCATGGAGGACCAGAAGGCCCGCGCTCGCGCCAACGCCAAGGGCGACGCCTGGGGCAGCTTCAACGACGTGTGGGTTGAGCTTTCGGACAAGGTTGCCGCGACCGAGTTCGACGGCTATGACAACGACGTCATCGAGGGCGCCAAGGTTGTCGCCATCGTTCGCAACGGCGAGTCCGTCGAGTTCGCTGCTGCCGGCGAGGATGTCGAGGTCGTGCTCGACCGCACCCCGTTCTACGCCGAGATGGGTGGCCAGCAGGGCGACGCCGGTGAGCTTTCCGCCGAGGGCGTTGCGCTGACTGTTGCCGACACAAAGAACCACAACGGCCTGTATGCCCATGTCGCGCACGTTGCCGAGGGCACGCTGACCGTCGGTGCTACCGTGACCGCCGCGCTCGACGCCGAGCGCCGTGGCTTCCTGCGTCGCAACCACACCGCCACGCACCTGCTCGACGCCGCGCTTAAGCAGGTCCTGGGCGAGCATGTCTCCCAGGCCGGCTCGCTGGTGACGCCCGAGCACCTTCGTTTTGACTTCACGCACTTTGAGGCCCTGTCCTCCGAGCAGCTCAAGGCTGTCGAGGATCTGGTCAACCAGCAGATCTTCGCTTCCAAGCCGGTTGTGACCCGCGTCATGGGCATCGACGAGGCCAAGGCCGCCGGCGCCGTCGCCCTGTTTGGCGAGAAGTACGGCGACGTCGTCCGCGTTGTCTCCGTGGGCGCCGAGGACCAGCCGTTCTCCCGCGAGCTCTGCGGTGGTACGCATGCTGCCAACACTGCTGAGATCGGTCTGTTCAAGATCATTTCCGAGTCCTCCACGGGCTCGAACGTCCGTCGTATCGAGGCCGTGACCTCTAAGGGCGCTCTCGACTACATGGCCGACCGCCTGGCACTCGTTGACGCCGCTGCCGCTGCGCTCAAGTGCCGTGTCGACGAGGTTCCCGCCCGTGTGGAGAGCCTGCAGGCCGAGCTGCGCGAGACGTCTAACAAGCTCAAGAAGGCGCTGACCGGTGGCTCCTCCGACGCTATCTCCAGTGCTATTGAGGGCGCCGTCGAGGTCAACGGCTACAAGCTTGTCGTCGCTGAGCTCCAGGGCCTTGAGGCTGCTGACCTGCGCAACGTCTGGGATACCGTGCACCAGAAGGTCGCCGGCCCCGTCGCCTGCGTCGTTGCCAGCGTGACCGAGAAGGGCACCCCGGCCCTGCTCGCCGCCGGCTCCGATGACGCTGTGAAGGCCGGTTTCCACGCCGGCAACGTGATCAAGCAGATTGTGGGCCTGGTCGACGGTCGCGGTGGCGGCCGTCCCAATATGGCCCAGGCCGGTGGCAAGAATGCTGCCGGTATCGCCGATGCCCTCGCGGCCGCCAAGACCGCGCTCGGCGCCTAAGTAGTCGCCGTGGTCGCGCTCGCGCTGGACATAGGGGAGACTAGGATCGGCATTGCCGTCTCGAGTCGTGATGGCAAGATGGCGATGCCCGTCAAGGTGCTCCCGGCCGCCGAGGTCACTGGTATGGCCAAGACGTTCCGTTACCTGGTCGAGGACTATGAGCCCGACATCCTGGTAAGCGGACGTCCCCTGACCATGGCCGGCGAGCCCGGCCCCCAGGCCGAGCGCGTTGCCGCCGTGGCGCAAAAGATCGCCGACGAGCTCGATCTTCCGCTGGAGTTTGAGGACGAGCGCCTGTCCTCGCAAGAGGCTAAGCGTATCCTGCGCGAACAGGGACTTAACGAAAAGCAGATGAGGGGCAAGATTGACATGATTGCCGCCAGCCTGTTCTTGCAGACATGGCTCGATCGCAAAAACGAGGAGGTATCGCATGTCTAACGCTTCCGATCCGCGCCAGCCGAATCGTACACGACAGCCTGCGCCGCGCCCTGTGCCGTCCGGCCAGCGTCCGGTGCAGTCGACCCAGCGCGCGGCCCAATCTGCCGCACGCCCGGCACAGCCCTCCTCTCGCCTCGCGCAGCTCGCTCAGCGTCCGGGCCAGCAGCCCGCTAGTCGTCCTGCCCGGCAGCCCGCCGCCCGAGCGGCCCAGCCCGCAGGCGGCGCCCGCTTTAAGCAACAGGCACCCACCCAGCGCGCGCAGGCCCCTCAATCACACGCGCATCACGCTCGCGGCACGCACGGCGTGGCTCTGGCTGCGCGTTCGAGCTATAACACGCATGCTCGGCGCGGCGCCCAAAAGAAAAGCTCGCCGGTGCCTATGATTATCGGCGCTGTGGTTGCGGCTATCGTTCTCGCTGTTATCGCCATCTTCGCCGTGCCGGCCGTCAAGGGCTTGCTTGGCGGGGAGGACGCGAGCGTTACCGCTGGCCAGCAGGTTACCGTTACGATTCCCGATGGAGCGTCGGGCGACACAATCGCCTCGATTCTCTCCGAGAACCATATTGTCGAGAATCCTAAGGATTACTACGCGGCGGTCAAAAAGCTCAACGCGGACATGTCGCTTCAACCCGGCACGTACTCGTTCACGACGCTTATGGATGCGACCAAGGTCGTTCAGCAGCTTATTGAAGGACCCAATGCTGGCTCCGATGCGTTGACGATTCCCGAGGGCCTTACGGTCAACCAGGTTGCCGATCGCGTGGACCAGGCGTACGACAGCATCTCCAAAGAGGACTTCCTCAACCAGGCGAAGGCCAGCAATTATGTGAACGACTATCCGTTCCTCAAAGGCGCTGCGAATGATTCGCTTGAGGGTTTCCTGTTCCCCAAGACCTATTCGCTGGGCACGAAACCGAGCGCCGATGACGTCATCCGCGCCATGCTCGATCAATTTAACACCGAGTACAAGTCGCTCGATTTTGCCGGTTGCGAGGCCAAGATTAAAGAGCGCTACGGCGTGGGGATGTCCGATTACGACATCGTTAACCTTGCCTCGATCGTTGAGCGCGAGGGCCTCAATGCTGAGCAGCGCGCGCATGTCGCCTCGGTGTTTTACAATCGTCTTGCCGGCAAGCTCGACGGTCTTCGCTACCTCAATAGCGATGCGACCATGATGTATGTCACCGGCGGCGAGGTTACCGCCGAAGACCTGCAGAGCGATAGTCCGTACAACACCTATAAGCATGAGGGGCTGCCGCCCACGCCCATCTGCTCTCCGTCGCTCGAGGCGCTCAAGGCAACCCTTGAGCCCACCGACTCCGATGACCTGTATTTTTACATTACGCAGGACGAGGAGTATTTCTCTCAGACCTACGAAGAGCACCAACAGTCTTGGAATTAGCATGAGGATATTTAGCCCCAAACGATATGTTGCCTCGGTCGATCGCATCGACCTCGATACCCTTTGGGCCGACGGCAAGCGCGCCATTCTGCTCGATCGCGATAATACCCTGGTGCCACGTGATACCGAGCAGGTACCCGCTGCGGTCTCTGCCTGGCTCGAGGCCGCCCATGCCAAGGGCTTTAAGCTGTGCATGGTGTCCAACAACTGGCATCGCGACCAGGTTATGGCGTCGGCGCGCGAGCTGGGGCTCGAGGCCATCAGCCATGCCATGAAGCCCGCGCCGTTTGCCCTCAAAGCGGGCCTTAAGCGCCTGGGTGCCACGGCCGATGAGGCCGTGCTGATCGGTGATCAGCTCTACACGGACGTGTGGAGCGGTAACTTTGCCGGCGTCGATACGATTTTGGTAAAGCCGCAGGCAACTCAGGACCTGTGGTATACGCAGATCTTCCGTATTTTTGAGCGCCGGGCCCTGCGCGACCTTCCCTGCGAGGAATAGGTTTCGTCATGTCCCAGCACACCAAGCACGGCTGCGACCATATCTTTTTTATCGGGTTTTTGGGTGCGGGTAAATCGACGCTCGCGCGCAACGTGGGCACCATGTTCAAGCGTCGGTTTATCGATACCGACCGCCTGGTCGTGCGTCGTTGCGGCAAATCGGTAACCGAGATTTTTGAGACCGAGGGCGAGGAGCGTTTTCGCGAGCTCGAAACCTCGGCGCTCCGCTCGCTCCAAAGTGAGCGTAGCCTGCTGGTTTCGTGCGGTGGCGGCATTGTCGAGACGCCGGTCAATATCGAGCTCATGCACCAGATGGGTACCTGCGTATACCTTGAGGGTGACTTTGAGGACTCGATGCGCCAGATCCGCCGCTCTGACACGCGTCCCGATTTCCGCTCGCCTGAGCATGCGGCGTGCCTGTTCGAGCATCGACGTCCGCTGTATCGCCAAGCTGCCGATCTTACCCTCGATATCCGCAATAAGTCCTTTGAGGATGTTTCGTACCTTTGTGCCGAGATGCTTTTGGAGCGTGGATTGCTATGATTCGCCGTCAACTCATCAATTTCCAAAACCGCAGCGTCGATGTTCGTGTCGGGCTTGGCGCGTATGAGGAGCTGTCGCGCATGTTTGCCTCTGCTGTGGGCAAGCCTAAGCGTGCGATGGTTGTTTGGAATGCAGCCGTGTCTGAGCGCTTTGGTGAGGTCGTCGATCATGCACTGGTCGATGCGGGCTTTGCCGTCTCGCAGCTGTCTCTCGAGGTTTCGCCTGATGGCGCGACCTTGGCTGACGCCGATGCTGTCTTTGGCGCACTGTCGGCTAACGGTATTACCTGCGATGACCTGGTTGTTGCCGTTGGCGATGCCGCTTCCTGCTCGGTTGTTTGCTGGTGCGCCAACCAGTGGTGTGGCCGAACCGAGTGCGCGCTGCTGCCGACGACCTTTGACGCCATGCTCACGGTCGCGACGACCATGAAGCCGCTCATTGCCTCGTCGTCGAATGCGCTTCCCGCTATCGCGTTCCGTCCCGAACCGGGCTTGGTCGTGTGTGACCTCGACCTTGTTCGCGAGGCGGACCCCGAGGACCTCAAGCTCGGCTATGTGGTACTTGTTGGCACCATGCTTTCGAGCAGTAAGTCCCGTTGGAATCAGTTTACTGAGACCGTCCCCGAGATTCTCGCGGGCGAGGAGGTCGCGCTCGTCAATGCCGTTCAATGGTCTCAGACTGCCCGCAAGGACGTACTGATGGCCACGAGCCCGAGCGCTCGCCATGCGCTCGATTTTGGCAAGACGGGGGAGCGTACCCTGCGCGCCTGCTTGGGCGATGCCGCTTCGCAGGCCCCTGCCTACCAGCTGTTGTCCGAGGGCATTCGCTTTGAGGCACGCCTTGCACATGATGCCTGCGATTTCGATATCGATTACGTCTTTGAGGTCGATGACTGCTTGGAGGACTTTGGTATCGAGGAACTTGCCTTCGATCTGGAGTCTGCCGCATATATCGAGGAGTTCCGCAAGCAGCAGTTTGCACGCTCGAACCGCAGCATGTTGCCGCTGCCCGCGGCACTCGGCGCCATTCGCCTAACGAACGTTGAGGACGAGGTTCTTAAGCGCCATGCTCACGCCTACTTGGCTTCTCGCAAAGAACTTCTCTAAGATTTATTGACTTCCATCCTCTTTCGTATCATGTTGAGGGGCGGGTTTCCAATCGGTTGCGGATCGCATGCGATTCCGTCGTTCGGTTGAGACCCGTCCCGTCTATATAGAGACAACAAGAAAGGAATCTGCATGTCTGAGTTTGCTGCCGGTCCTGCCGGTCGTATCGAGCGTGTCCGTGCCCTGATGGCCGAGCGTGGCTACGACGCCATCGTGGTGCGCGACGAGGCCAATCTTCGTTGGCTTACGGGCGTGAAGGGCGTTTTCGATTACACCTTTGAATTCCCGCACGCGGCGTTTATTACGGCCGACCAGTGCCTGTTCCATACCGACTCGCGCTACCTCAACAGCTTTGAGGAGAACACGCCCGCCGGCAGCCCCTGGGTTTACGACATGGACGAGGGTACCATCCCCGGCTGGGTCGCCGGCAAGATTGCGGCTAACAAGTGCCGTGTCTGTGCTGTCGAGGACGATATGCAGATTAACTTCTACCAGGGTATTCAGCGCGGCCTGGAGGACCGTTCCGTCGCCTGCATCCTACCGCTGATGCACGACGACATCCGCAAGATGCGCGCCATCAAGGATGCCGAGGAGATTGAGCTTATGCGCCATGCGCAGTCGATCACCGATGCCGCTTTCCAGCATATGCTCGGCTTTATTAAGCCCGGTATGACCGAGAAGCAGGTTCGCAACGAGCTCGAGAACTTTATGTTCGCCAACGGCGCCGACAGCCTTGCCTTCGGCTCCATCGTGGCGAGCGGTCCCAACACCGCCAACCCGCATGCCGTGCCGAGCGATCGCGTGATCGAGAAGGGCGATTTCGTTCTCATGGATTACGGCGCGGGCTACTGCGATTACCGCTCCGACATGACGCGCACCGTCGTGATGGGCGAGCCCACGCAGGAGCAGCTCGACCTGTACGCGCTCGTGCGCCGCACGCACGAGGAGTGCGTCGCCGCCATCCATCCGGGCGTTGAGGGTAACGACATCTTCAAGCTTTCCAAGAAGATCATCGGCGATGCCGGCTATGGCGATTACTACAATCATGGCCTGGGCCACGGCGTCGGTATCGACATCCACGAGCTGCCCAACTTCAACCGCAGCAAGAACACCATCGCGATCGGCTCGGTTGTCACCATGGAGCCCGGCGTTTACCTGCCCGGCGTGGGCGGCGTGCGCCTGGAGGATTACGGCGTGGTCACCGAGAACGGCTACGAGCCTTTCACCAAGACCCCGCACGACCTGCACGTCATCGATTGCTAGCCCATTTCGATAGATTTTTGGGGCGGGGCGTCCGAATCGATTCGGACGCCCCGCGTTCTCTTTTTATGCGCTCGCCGCAGGCGCCGTCTGCAAGTGTATAATTTCTGTCGTATGTAATTTGGACGCTTGTGCGTTCTGCCCATAACAAGAAAGGTCGCTATGCCTACCATTTCTACCGCCGACTTCAAGAACGGCCTCGGTCTCCGTATCAAGGACAAGGTCTACACCATCGTCGAGTTCCAGCATGTCAAGCCGGGCAAGGGCGGCGCGTTTGTGCGCTACAAGACCCGCGACATCAAGAGCGGCCGCGTCGTCGAGAACACCTGCAACGCCGGCACCAAGTTCGAGAGCGTCATGCTCACCACCCGTGAGTTCCAGTACCTCTACAACGATGGCACCGACTACATCTTCATGGACAACGAGTCCTATGAGCAGGTTCCCGTTCCCGAGGACATGGTGGGCGAGAACTCCAAGTGGCTGCGCGAGAACGACATCTGCCAGCTGCTCTTCGCCGACGATGAGCTCATGGGCGTGACCCCGCCGATGTTCATCGAGACCACCATCGTCCAGACCGACCCGGGCTTTAAGGGCGATACCGTACAGGGTTCCACCAAGCCGGCCACGATCGACACCGGCGCTGTCATCCAGGTCCCCATGTACCTCAACGAGGGCGAGGTCATCAAGGTTGACACCCGCGACGGCAAGTTCGTCTCCCGCGTCTAGCAACCAACTCTTCTAGGAGGACTCATGCCCCAGGAAATCAAGATTGACGGCATCGGCATTTCGCCCGATGTTTTGACCGCCATCGTCTCGCGCGCCGTGTCGGATGTCGAGGGCATCGCCTCCGTTGGCGTCAAGGACCTTGCCACCAACCTTGTCTCCATGATGCTCTCGTCCAAGGCCCCGGCTTCCGAGCCGGCTGTCGAGGCCGAGGTCGTTGGCGACAAGCTCGCACTCACCGTGCGTGTCGTGGTGTTCTTTGGCTATCCGTTCAAGAAACTCGCCGAGGCCGTTCGCGCTGCCGTGGTCGCTGCCATCGATGCCCAGGTTGGCGTTGAGGTTGAGCGTGTTGACGTTTGCATCGACGGCCTCGTTTTCCCCAAGGAGTAACCTTTGAGCCTTAAGGTTTATCGCGGGCGTACGCTTGCCCGCAGTCAGGCGCTGCAGCTGCTGTTCCAGGCCGAGGCCACGGACAGCCCGCTCGAGCGCGTCCTCGAGGGTGATTTCCTGATCTCGAAGGGTCCCCTCGACCCCTATGCGCTGGAGCTGTGCCGCGGTGCCTACGAGCATATCGACCGCATCGACTGCGCTCTGCGCTCCGTTGCCAAGAACTGGGATCTTATGCGCATGCCCGGTGCCGACCGCAATCTGCTGCGTATCGCCGTTTACGAGATGCGTTTCCTCACCGACGAGGAGGTCTCGGACGCCATCGTGATCAACGAGGCCGTCGAGCTTGCCAAGGCCTATGGCACCGACCGGTCCGCGTCGTTCGTCAACGGCGTGCTGGGCAAGATCGCTCGCAGCGAGGAGCTGCCGGGCGAGGACCTATACCAGGAGCTGCTGGCCGAGGATCGCGCTCGCGAGGAGGCACAGGCTGCCGAGGCTGCCGCTAAGGTTGCGGTTGCCCAGGCTGAGGCTGGTGTGTTGGCCGAGGATGCGGACGCTGCTGAGGCCGTCGAGGCCGACTCCGTCGAGGAGTAGCCATGCCAGAGGGTTCTGTCCGTAACTTTGATGAGATTTCGGACCGTCTGGATCAGATCATCGCTACCGTTCGCTCCAAGGATACCTCCTTGGAGCGTTCGCTCGATTTGTTTGACGAAGCGATTGAGCTGGGCTCCCGCGCGGTCGATATGGTCGACAAGTTTGAGTTGACGCCGCGTGAGGCCGACAAGCTCGAGCAGGAATACGATGAGGATGCGGCAAACGAATCCCAGGATAGCTAGGCCGCATCTCCGGATACGAATGGTTGATGGCATTCATGAAACGCGTGCGTCTTGATGACGAACTGATTTCACAGGGCATCTGCGCCGATCGCGCGGATGCCCTTCGCACTCTTATGGCCGGCTTGGTCTCGAGTGGCGGTGAGCGCTTGACTTCGCCGGGCCTTAAGGTGATCCCGGGGCTGCCGCTGCATGTGAAGGGGCGCATTCCCTATGTTGGCCGCGGCGGTCTTAAGCTCGAAGGCGCGCTTGATGCGTTTGGCATCAATCCGACGGGCCTTGCCTGTCTGGATGTGGGCTGCTCTACCGGCGGCTTTACCGATTGTCTGCTCAAGCGCGGAGCTGCGACCGTTGTCTCGGTGGACGTGGGTCGCGCCCAGTTCGATTGGTCGTTGCGCCAGGACGATCGCGTGACGCTGCATGAGCGCACAAACGTGACGCAGTTGCCTGAGCTTGGCTATGCCGGCACTATCGACCTGGCTGTGTGTGATGTCTCGTTTACCAGCATCGCGAACATTATCGATGCGGTACTGGCGTGCCTGGCGCCTACGGGTGCATTCTGCACGCTCGTAAAGCCGCAGTTTGAGGCTCCGGCGGCGCTGGTGGGCGAGGGCGGCATTGTGACCGATCCCGCCGTGCGCCGCGATACACTCGTGGCGGCGGTTGAACTCTTTGCTGCCAAGGGCCTGTTCCCGGTCGATGTGTGCGTGTCGCCCATTCATGGTGCCAAGGGCAACGTTGAGTTTTTCCTGTACGGCACGAGATTTGACCCCGGCGATCGCTCGCAAGACGAGCTGCAATCCCAGGTATCGGTTATGAGCGAGAAAGCTGCAACGCTATGAAGGTCTTTCTGGTTCCCAATTACTACAAGCAAGAGGCGGTCGAGAGCGGCCTGATGCTCGAGCTTTGGCTGACTCGCCAGGGCTATGAGGTCGCATGGGCTGCCGACCAGCGATCCAAGATTCAGAGCACGCCTGATATTGACGGCTCCGATCTGGTCATTACGCTCGGCGGCGACGGTACGTTGCTGCGCGCTGCCCGCATCCTCAACCATCGTGAGATTCCTATCCTCGGTCTTTCCTATGGTCACCTGGGCTTTCTAACTGCTGCGAGCCCCGAGGAGCGCGACATCCTGCAGGTCGTGAGCGACGCCCTGTCCGGTGAGCTGCACGTGAGCCGTCGCGCCACCATCGCCGCGGATATCGTGTCCGTGCGCGAAGACGGTACGAAGGATGTCGTGCGCACCTTCGCCCTCAACGACATGGCGCTTACCCGCGGTCCGCTGTCCGATATGGTCGAGTTCGACATCACGGTGTCCGGCCATCATATCGACCGTCTGCGTGGCGACGGCGTGGTCGTGTCCACGGCGACTGGTTCTACGGGTTACGCGCTCAGTGCCGGTGGCCCCATCGTGAGCCCCGACTATACGGGCATGGTCTGCGTACCCATTGCGCCGCACACCATTCAGGCTCGTGCCTTTTTGACCTCGCCGAGTGATGTCGTCGAAATCTTTATGTCCGATGATCGCCCGAGCGTTCCGGCGATCGCTATCGATGGACAGTTTATTACCTGCGATGGCACCGTTGAGAGCGTGGCGGTGCGCCGCGGGCCCGGAGATGTGTTGCTGCTGGATTACGGCCCCGAGAGCTTCTATAACTCGGTGAGCCGCGTATTCTACGGAGTCCGTCATGATCGATGAGCTGCAGGTTTATAACATTGCACTCATTCGCGAGGCGACGCTGGTGCCGAGTGCCGGCCTGACTGTCCTGACTGGCGAGACTGGCGCCGGCAAGACCGCGCTGCTCTCGGCCCTCAAGCTAATTTTGGGCGAGCGTGCGGATTCGTCGACGGTGCGCGAGGGCGAGGCACTGGCGAGCGTCGAGGCGCGACTCTTCGACGGACCGCACGACACGGAGGGGTTCACCGTACAGCGCAGCCTTTCTGCCGAGGGCCGCAGCCGCGTGAAGATTGACGGTCGCATTGCCAGTGTGCGCGAGCTTTCGGAGCGCGTCGGCGTGATGATGGATCTGTGCGGCCAGCACGAGCACCAGCGCTTGCTCGATCCGGCGCATCACGTTGCGATGGTCGATGCCTGGGCGGGACGCTCTGCGCTCGAGGCGCTCGAGCACTACCGTGCTTGCTTTAAAGCCTCGCGCGCGGCTGCCAAGGAGGTCCGTCGCGTCGAGGAGGCCTCACGTGCGCGGGGGAGTCGCGTCGAGGAAGCGCGCTTTGCGATCGAGCGCATCGGCGAGGTCGACCCCAAACCGGGCGAGTATGAGGAACTCGAGGAACTGCTGCCGCGCTCCGAACATGCCGAGGTACTGGTTGCCACAGCTAACGATGCCCATGCATCGCTTACCTCCGAAGGGGGAGCGCTCGACGCCGTGAACAGCGCCGTGGCAGAACTTTCCCGAATGGCTACCGTCGATCGCAAACTGGGCGACATTGCCGATGCGCTTTCGGATGCCTGTATCTCCCTTGAGGATTGCGCGAACGAGCTTCGTACCTATCGCGATGGCGTCGCCTTCGACCCGCGCGAGCTCGCACGCATGCGTGAGCGATATTCCGACCTCAAGGGCCTGTTGCGTCAGTGGGGTCCCACCATGGACGATGTTTTTGCCATGCGCGATCGCTCGCAAGAGCTGCTGTCCCTGGTCGATGATGGCGATGAGCAGATCAAAAAGGCGCGTGAGGCACTCGGGAGCGCCGAGCGCGAGTTGTTTGCCGCTGCCAAGGCACTTAAGCGCGCACGCAATACGGCGGCCCCGCGCTTCTGCCACGAGGTTGGCCGCCAGATGGCGCGCTTGGAGATGGGTAGTGCCGAGCTCGTCTGGGAGTCGCGCGATCTTCCCCGTGCTGAGTGGACGCCCGTTGGTCCTTCGAGCTACGAGCTGCTATACCGCAGCGGTGCCGGCTTGACGCCACGTCCCCTGCGCCGCATTGCGTCGGGCGGCGAGCTCAGCCGCGTCATGCTTGCAAGCAAGGTTGTCCTCGGTAACGCGGACGGTGTCGATACGCTGGTGTTTGACGAGGTCGATGCTGGTGTCGGTGGCTCCACGGCGCGTGCACTCGCGGGCGTGCTGGCAGATCTCGCCTCTACGCATCAGGTGATTGTCGTAACCCACTTGGCGCAGGTTGCCGTCATGGCTGACAAGCATTATGTCGTCAGCAAGGAACCGGGCGATGTTCCCCAGACGCATTTGGACGAGGTAACCGGCGAAGCGCGTACCGCCGAGATCGCCCGCATGTTGAGTGGCGATCAGTCCGAGGCAAGCTTGGCCCACGCAAAGCAGATGCTGGAAGAAGCTCGAGGTTAGATCGTATCAGCGGTGTTGGTGGGACAAATAGACTGATATTTATGTCCCACTACGCGTTTTACTCCACAACCTTATCCGGCTGGATGAGCTCCTCGTAGTAGCTGATATGCTCGCGAGCGTCTTCAATCTCGGGCAGCAGGAAGTTGTAGATGACTTCGATGATCATCGTGGCGCTGATCTTGGAGAACGCAAAGTCTCCCGTCGTCAGCAGCGCTTCGTGGTTGACGGTATTAAACGTGTAGTCTGCCAGGCGCGCGAGCGGGGATTTGCTGTCGCTGCTGATAACGACTACGGTTGCGCCGCAGTCGCGAGCCGCTTTTGCCATGCGATTCAGTCGGCGCGATTTGCCGGAGTTTGAGATTAGCACGATGACGTCACCCGGGCGCAACGTGAGCGCAAAGCCGATTGATGTCTCGCTAATGGTGCTCGCCATGCAGCGCAGGCCCAGCTGCGAAAACTTAAACGTCGCATCGAGCGCGACCGCGTTCGTATTGCCCACAGCCGCAAACTCAATAATCCCTGCATGCTTAAGGGCATGCACAACAGCCGCCAGCGTATCGTGGTCGATACCGTCGATGGTTGCATTAAGCTCGCTCACCTTGGCAGCCAGGATGTTCTTGAGGCTCTGCTCCATATTGTCGAGCGAGACCTCGTCGGTCAGGCCCTCGTTGCGCTGGTTTTCCAAATCCCTCGCCAACGAAAACTGAAAGCTGCGGAAGCTGCCAAACCCAAGCTTGCGGCAGAAGCGCGAAACGGTCGCCTCGGACGTGGCAGCGGCGCGCGAGAGCTGAGCGGCCGTGAGGCGTGGCGCCTCGGACTGGTGCTCCAATATATAGTCGACAATGCGCTGCTCGGACTCGCTGTATCCCTGATGGGTGCTAATGAGGGAAAGTGCGCTCTTGCTACTATCGGTCATGGATGGCTCCTGGTTGGCATGAAAATCGGACTCGTTTTGTAATGCCATAGTATAGGGGGATTTTCAATTACAAGATACACCTTGCCGTTTCAAGTGTTGATGGTAAACTTTCACCTACCGTTTACGGTTATGAAAGAACCTTTCACCGGAGAATTGCACCTTGTCTCTTCTCACGCGGACGGTAGGTTGGTATCTTTCAGTTGTGGAAAAACGCGCATCGAAGCGCGTGTAGGGGAGCGCCCGCGGGCGCTGTACTCAAGAAGGAGGGACACATGACTAAGTTTGACATCATCGCCGCGACCGGTTGCCCGACCGGCATTGCGCACACCTTCATGGCTAAGGAGGCGCTGGAGAAGGCAGCTGCCGAGCGCGGTCTGACCATTAAGGTTGAGACTCATGGCCAGGTCGGTGTCGAGAACGAGCTCACCAAGAGTGAGATCGCTGGTGCCAAGGCCGTCGTCGTCGCAGCCGACAAGGATGTCCAGGCTGAGCGTTTCGCCGGCAAGCCCATGGTTTCCGTTGGTGTTTCCAAGGCCCTGTCCGTTGAGGCCGCCGGTAAGCTGATTGACCGCGCGCTCGCCGCCAAGGGTGACGACACGGTTGCAGCTGCTGCCGATATCGAGGATGAGGTCGAGGAGAAGGAGTCCATCGGCCACATCATCTACAAGCACCTCATGAACGGCGTCAGCCACATGCTGGTCTTCGTTGTTGCTGGTGGTGTTCTGACCGCTGTCTCGTTCCTGTGGGGCATTACGTCCTTCGATTCGACGGCGTCTGACTACAACAGCTTTGCTGCGATGCTCAAGATCATCGGCGGCATCGCCATGAACCTTATGGTTCCGGTGCTTTCCGCCTACATCGCCGAATCCATCGGCAAGCGC
This sequence comes from uncultured Collinsella sp., assembly GCA_938023085.1. Taxonomy (GTDB): domain Bacteria; phylum Actinomycetota; class Coriobacteriia; order Coriobacteriales; family Coriobacteriaceae; genus Collinsella. The sequence goes on along the minus strand of CALHDP010000067.1, from coordinate 1,251 downwards.
CCGGCGCTCGTCCCCGGCTTCGTTGCCGGTATGATCGCCATCCAGGGCCTGCCTGTTAACGCCGAGACCGGCATGATCGACGCCGGTGGCGCCGGCGTGGGCTTCGGCTTCCTGGGCGGCATCGTCGGCGGCTTCCTTGCCGGTTATGTCATCCTGCTGCTCGAGAAGGTCTTTGCCGGTCTGCCCAAGAACCTGGACGGCCTCAAGGCTATCTTCCTGTACCCGCTGTTCTCGACGGCTATCGTCGGCCTGGTCATGCTCGGCATTTCCGGCCCCATGGCTGCCATCAACACCGCCATGATGGACTTCCTCAAGGGCCTGTCCGCCTCTGGCGCCGTTGTCCTGGGTCTTGCTATCGGCTGCATGTGCGCCTTTGACATGGGTGGCCCGGTCAACAAGGCTGCTTATGTCACCGGTACCGCTATGCTCACCGAGGCTCTGGCCGCCGGTGTTGGCACCGATACCTACAACTTCGGCACCAACTTCATGGCTGCCGTTTCCGCCGCCTGCATCGTTCCGCCGCTGATCACCACCTTCGCCGTCGTTGTCGGCAAGAAGTACTTCAGCCAGGAGGACCATGACGCCGGTGTCGTCAACCTCATCCTTGGTTGCACCCACATCACCGAGGGCGCCATTCCGTTCATGACCAAGAACATCTGGCCCGTCATGCCCATCATGATGCTCGGTTCTTCTATCGCTTCGATCCTGACCATTATGTTCAACGTTCACGATCCGGCGCCTCACGGTGGCTTCCTGGTCCTGCCCGTTGTCGAGAACGGTCCGCTGTGGGTTCTCGCGATCCTCATCGGCGCTGTGGTCGGTGGCATCCTGTTCGTGGCCTTTAAGAAGTACGACTTCGAGAAGAACCAGAAGGCCGCTCCTGCAGCCAAGCCGGTTGAGGCTCCCAAGGCCGTTGCCGTCGAGGCCCCCAAGGCCGAGGCTGCCGACTTCGTTAAGGTCGAGAATGTCTTTGTTGCCGAGGACTTCGCTTCTCGTGACGAGGCTCTGAGCTTCGTTTCCAACCAGGCTGTCAAGGCCGGTATCGCCAGCGACGCCGACGCCGTGTTGAACGCCTTCCTGGCCCGCGAGGCCGAGGGCACCACGGGCATGATGGAGGGCTTCGCCATCCCGCATGCCAAGTCCGACGCCATTACCGAGGCTGCTGTTATCGTCGTCAAGGACGAGTCCGGCGTGACCGGTTGGGACACCATGGACGGCGCTCCCGTCAACGTGGCTATCGCCCTGCTCATC
>CALHDP010000066.1 GCA_938023085.1 uncultured Collinsella sp. | reverse complement strand
CCCGCGTGTTGATGATTATGGAAAAGCGGAAGCCGAGCATGGTCGGCGCCCCCGGAACCCCCTTGTATACGATGACGCTGGAGGGCCGGCGCAGCATGCTGGCGACTCCCCGGCTGTAGATATGGGATACGTGCACGGCGTGAATCTGGCGGATGAACTCGACGAAGTTGAGGGCTTTGCCGGGTGCGGCGAGTTATCGCTGATGCAGCATGAGCAGATTGCGCAGAACGAACCTGCCTCGCAGACCGAACAAGCTGCCATGCCGGCTTGGACGCAGCGTGTGGTTGCGGCGGGGGAAACGGGGACGCTGCCACCGACGCCCGCTCCGCCTCCTCCGATGCCGCCGGCAGACGCTGCCGCTCCGCAGCATCGAGCTCCGGTCATCTGTGCCATTTCGGGTTCGGGCGGTTGCGGCAAGTCGACGATCGTTGCCACCATGGCACACACATCGTCGCTGTTGGGCTTGCGTGCCGCCGTGCTCGACCTGGACCTGATGTTTGGAAACCTTTACGACTTGTTAGGCGTCGATGCTCCGCGCGATATGGCGGCACTTATCGAGCCGTCGGCGGCGGGCGCGCTTGCCGAGCCGGATATCGTGGCCACATCGATGCGCGTGGCGCCGGGCGTTACGCTCTGGGGCCCCGTCGCGGCGCCCGAGCAAGCCGAGCTCATGGCACGTCCGGTGGAGCTACTGCTTGATGTTCTGCGTCGCGAATCCGATGTGGTCTTTATCGATACCTCGGTCTTTTGGGGCGACGCCGTGGCGGCTGCGGTGGCGGCGAGCGACCGTTGCCTGGTCGTTGGCGATGCGGCGGCATCGTCCGCGACATCGGCGTCGCGCGTCATTGAACTGGCAAGTCGAGTAGGTGTGCCGCGCACGCGCATGAGCGCCGTGTTCAACCGGTTCGGTGCGCGCGGGGCAGACGAGGACGTCGCCATGCGCTTTGAGATTGCCTGTGCGTTGAGCTCCAAGATTCGTATCGCCGATGGCGGGCAGGATCTCGCCGCGCTCATGGCGTTTGGGCGCGCTGACGAGGCAGTGGGGCAGACCAGCGCTTTTGCGACCAGCGTGCGCGAGGCCACGCGCGAGATGCTCGTGGAACTGGGGTGCGCCGTCGGCCCTTGGAGCGATATGGTCGCCGACCGTGCAACGCGTACCGAGCGCCCGCGTATCCGCCTTCCCTGGTCGCGCGAGGGTGATCAGCGATGAGCCTGCAAACAAGGATTAAGGCTGCCGGCGCTGCAGCGGCTGCAGCGCCTGTAGATGCGGGGCGTCGCCGCGCGGTGAAACGACGCACCAAGCGCGCCGTGATGGACCGCATGGGTTACGACGAAGTGGCGCGTATCAGCGCCTATATCGACCCGGCGCTTGCCCGCTCGGAATTGCGTCCCGCGGTGGAGGCGGCGCTCAATGTTGAGGAACCGACCGATCTCGCGACGACCGAACGCGAGACCATCATCGACGAGATTTTGGATGACGTGGTAGGCCTGGGGCCGTTGCAGCCGCTCATCGAGGACGACACCGTTACCGAGATCATGATCAACGGCTGCCGCTCGGCTTTCTTTGAACGCGGTGGCGTCTTGTACCCCATCGAACATGCGTTTGAGGATGATGAGCAGATCCGTGTGCTTATCGACCGCATCATCTCGCCACTTGGCCGCCGTATCGACGAGCGCAGCCCCATCGTCAACGCCCGCCTCAAAACGGGCTATCGCGTCAACGCGGTGATTCCGCCTGTGGCGATTGACGGACCGATTCTCACCATCCGAAAGTTCTCGGACCGCATCTGCTCGCTGGACGAGCTTGTGGGGCTGGGGTCACTGCCGCTTTGGTATGCGCAGCTGCTGTCGTGCGCGGTGTCGCTGCGACAGGACCTGGCGGTTGCGGGAGGCACGGGATCTGGTAAGACCACCCTGCTCAACGCGTTGTCATGCGAGATTTCCACCGGCGAGCGCATCGTGACGATCGAGGACTCTGCCGAGCTCAAGTTTGCGCATCATCCGCACGTGGTGCGCCTAGAGGCGCGCGAGGCTTCGATTGAGGGCGAGGGCGCGGTGACGATCCGCGACCTGGTGACCAATGCCCTGCGCATGCGTCCCGACCGCATCGTGGTGGGCGAGGTGCGCGGTGCCGAGTGCTGCGACATGTTGCAGGCCATGAACACGGGCCACGACGGGTCGCTCACCACACTTCATGCGGGTTCAGAACAGGAGACCGTGGTGCGTCTGACGTTGCTTGCACGTTATGGCATCGATCTGCCGAGCGAGCTCATCGAGGAACAGATTGCCATGGCGCTCGACGGCATCGTGATGTCCGAGCGCCACGCCGATGGCAGGCGCTTCGTCTCCTCGTATTCGGGGGTGCGTCGCGCCGCGTCGGGCGGTGTAGAGCTCGAGCGCTATGTGACTTTCGATGCCGCCGAGCGCACCTGGACGCTTGACCGCGAGCCGCCGTTTATCGCAGAAGGCCTGCGGTCGGGGACGCTCACACAAGAGGAGGTGGACGAATGGAGGTCGCTGTGCCCCTCGTCGTAGGGGGTTTGGCAGGGTTTTCTGTTGCGACGGCGTGCGGGGCGGAACCTCGTGTGCCGCGGGTGCCGCCGGCGGAGCTGGCGCGTCAGGCGCTCGAGGCGGTGGCAGAGAAGCTGCCGCGTGAGCTGGTGGAAAACGATCTGCTGAAAAAGATCGCCCATTCGTGGGCATCGCTGGCTCCGGCGCATCGCCTTGGTCTCGTGATTGAAGATGCTTCGGGGCGTTTGGCGTTTCTGCTGCTATCGAGCGGTGTCTGCTGCGTTTTACTAACGATGGTGTCGTTATCGCCCCTCGGATTTGCCTTGGGACTTGTTGCTCCGATTGCCGTTGGCGCCGCTCGGGATGGCTTTGAGAGCCGGCGCGAGCAACACGATGCAGAAGAGGCCATGCCCGAGGCGTTTACCGCACTTTCCATGTCGCTTGCCTCGGGACATTCGCTGGCCCAGGGCATGCGCTTTGTGGGCGCTCATGCGCAAGAGCCGGTACATACCGAGTTTTTGCGGGTAGCGGCGGCGATCGATTGCGGCATCTCGGCGACCGACGCGCTCGATGACTTGCTCGTGCGCATCGACGCCCCCGGCCTTTCGCTTGTGACCTTGGCGCTTAAGGTGTCTCAGCGCACCGGTGCTCCGCTTGCCGACTTACTGTCCGAGGCGTCGAGCATGGTGGGGGAGCGCATTGAGCTCAAGCGCCGCCTGGATGTTAAGACGTCGCAGGCTCGCATGTCTGCGCATATGGTCGCGGCGATGCCGACGGGCATGTGCGCGGTGTTGGCGCTGCTTTCGGCAGATTTTCGTCGCGGTCTTGCGACGCCTGCCGGCGCGGGCGCTGTGGTGCTGGGTCTTGCCCTCAACGCCGTTGCCCTGGTGGTTATCCGGCGCATTATGCGGGTGGAGCTATGAGCGCCCCGGTTGCAGTTGCGGCTTGCCTGTGCGCTCTGAGTGTATTTGTCGCGACGGGTTTGGATCGGGCGGATGCACGCAAGATCGCAGAGGTCTGCAAGCGCGAGGCGGTGCTGGTCGCTGCCGCGGGTCGCTCGGTGGTCGATGCTCTGGCCGCGCGAGTGAAGGGCGCGGTTGGAGCGGGCGGCCCGGCGCGAGTGTCGCTCGGCGAAGTGTCCGAGATGATCGATGTTGTGCGCTTGGGTCTTTCGGCCGGTCTTTCGTTTGATGCGGCGCTTGAGATTTTCTGCGCCAACCGCCGGTCAGTGCTGGCTCTTCGACTTGAGCGGGCCTGCATGGCGTGGCAGGTGGGCGTGGGCACACGCGAGGACGAGTTGTTGGCCGCCGCGCGCGATCTGGACGTGCGAGCGCTCGAGACCTTTGCCATCACGGTGGGGCAGGCGCTCGCCCTGGGTGCCCCGCTTGCCGAGACGCTGGCCGCTCAAAGTCGCGAGATCCGTGCGGCTCATCGCGCCGCGGTCGAGCGTGAGATCGAGCGTGCGCCCGTCAAGCTGCTGATTCCCACCGGCACGCTCATCTTGCCGGCGTTGCTTCTGTCCATATTGGGCCCGCTGCTGGGAGCAGGCGGGA
>CALHDP010000065.1 GCA_938023085.1 uncultured Collinsella sp. | reverse complement strand
CGAAGGTCATGCCAGAGGTCTGCTCGAGGATCGCGCCGACCTCGACGAGTCGGTGGGTTCGCGCCTTCCGCTCCGCCGCGGCCTTCTTCCTCTCGAGGTCCCTCAGCTCCTTCTTCAGCGCGGCGGCGCGGGCTGCCTGCTTGTCTGCCGCGGCCCTCTTCCGTGCAATCTGCTCGTCGATGGATGCCGTCATAAATGACCGCCCTTCCTTGCTCGTTAGTGTTTTGTCTTTGCAGCAAAATATACCCATACTCACGGTAAAATTTCGCGAGCTGGGTATATCACTACCAGAGGTAGTGCGCACTTGGCAGTACTTTTGCCGCGATGCGTCAAAAGTCCTGCACTGCGTGCGGTCTTGGCAGACGGCCCTACGCCCGACACCGAAGCCGTTCGCCTGAGACGGCTCACGTCTACGTGGTCGGGCTGCGCGGTCGCTGCACTCCCTTGCGCTCCGCGCCGTGGGGCACCGTTCGCCGACCGCGGCTCACGGCGCACCGCGCCGCTGCGCGGGGCGCATCTGCGCCCCTTGCCTGAAAGGAACTCGCATGGCCATCTTCCATCTGAACTACCGCGGCTGCTCGCCCGCCACCGGGGCGGGCGCGGTCAGGAAGGCCGCGTACCAGTCGGGCCAGGCGCTTGTGGAAGAGCGGACGGGGCAGCTCTGCGACTATGCCAGGAAGGAACGCGTCGTCGAGGAGGGTCTGTCTCTGCCCGGTGGCGTGCCGCCCATCGGGCGCGGCGAGCTCTGGAACGGGGCCGAGCGGGCATGGGCCGAGGGCGGCGGCGGCAACGAGCTCGTCGCGCTGCGCTATGAGTTTGCGTTGCCGATTGAGCTCGATGCCGACGGCCGCCGCGCCTGCGTGCGCGACTTCTGCGGGATGTTCCCCGCGAAGGCGTGCGACTGGGCGATACATGATGACGGCCGCGGCGGGAACCCCCACGCTCACGTCCTCGTCTCCGCGCTCGACCTTGGCGCTCAGGGCTTCATCCAGAGGACCAAGGGCGAGAAGGGGCAGTGCTGGTACCTGTGCCAGGATGCACATGGGCAGCAGGCGCCCATCCGCGCAACCGATTGGAAGGCAGCCAAGGCAGATGGCTGGGAGAAGATATATAACTTCAAGGATGGCCGCCGCCTGACCATGAAGCAGGCGAAGGCCGAGGGCCTGGGCACGAAGGACCGCACGAGTAAGAGGCCGGTGCAGATGCACCGTATCTCGGGTCAGGCCGCGCGCGACGTCGGTAGCGCTGAACTCACGGCCGTCCGCGCGGCCTGGGCAGAGATCGCCAACAGGCACCTCGCGGCGCACGCCGCGGCCACGGGTACCGCGGCTGTGGCCATAGACCATCGCTCTAATAAAGATAGGGGTCTGGACGAGCAGCCGACCGTCCACGAGGGCGGCGCGGGGCTGATCGGGCACGCCGATCGCGTCAAGCTGAATAAAGAGATACGCGACCGCAACGCCCGCCTGCGGGTCCTTCGCGCAGAGCTGCAGCAGGAGGGCGTTGCGGTCGAGCAGCTGCAACGGGAAGTCGCGGAGCTCGAGCGTCAGCGCGGCCGCATCGAGAAGGCCAAGCGCGGTCGCGCCCAGGGCAGGCACAGGGGCGCGCTGGCCAAGCGCCGCCGCGTGGCCATGGCCACCGCCGCCGCGGCCGCCGATGCCCAACGCCGCGTGGCCATGGCCACCGCGGATCAGGTCGATACCCGCGCGGAGATGATCGCTCAGCTCGACGAGCAAATTGCCGCGCTTGACCTCAAGATTCGCCAGCTGCAGGGCGGCAACAGCGCTGCGATGCTGTCCGGCCCCCTGCTCAAGGCCGCGGGGCTGGGCATCGAGCGCCGCAAGCTCGCTGACGAGCGGGCGAGGCTCGCGGGCGAGGACCCCGCGCCTCGCAAGCCCGAGCCGCCGCAGGCCGAACAGAAACGCCCCCGCGGCCACAAGCCCAAGCACTAGCCGCCGGACGGTAGCTTCAGCTACCTTGGCGGCTGCTTTGGCAACGGCCGCCCGCAGCGGCATCCCGACCGTTCGCGGCTGCCGCGGCAGTGGCGAAAAAATATTTTGGAGGGGTCGCGCGTGTAAATATACGCGTGCATGTGCGCCTGCGCGATGGCACGTCTGACCTGCGATAACTAGACTTTTTCGGACTTTTTTGGAGCCGTACGCTTAGGCTGCGCCACGGACGGTGGCGCAGGGTTCAAGGCAAGGAGGTTGTCATGGTCAGGGTTCGTCTTGAGGGCATGACCGACGAGGTTCGGCGTATCGCCGCCGCGATGCAGGCGGCTGGGTGCGTGCTCGAGCGTTCGCGCGAGTACCCCAACCGCGGCGAGAGCGGGTACGTGCGCGTATACCTCGACTGCGATCTGACCGAGGAAGTCGAGGACGATGATTAACATCGACGGAATCGAGTACCGCACTGCTGCACAATGGGAGAAGAAGCACCGCCACGTGCTTAAAGGCCAGCTCAAGAAGGGTGTCGAGCGCTCCTGGCGCTCGCCCAACGGTAACGAGACCATGATGTTTTACAGCGTCGAGCAGACCCGCCCTTGGGCGAAGAAGGATGTCGAAGCCGTCAACCGCCGCCGCCGCGCCGACGCCAAGGCCAAGCGCGACGCCGAGGAGTGCGAGCGCATCGAGGGCGCCGCCCGCGCGGAACAGCATCGCAAAGACCTTCTCGATTGTTGGGGGGCTCACATCGACGAGGAAACCTTGCAGGAGGGCCGCCGCGACCACACCGCCTACCAGTGGTGCGATCTCGGCTTCGTTCCGATTGCCGAAGCTCGGTGGCGGCTTACCCGATACGGAGGCAATTCCGCATGGTATTACTGCTCTCCCTGGGATGTGCGCTATGACCCAGACCGCGCCAAGGAGCTGCTGGAGACGGGGCCGCGCGAGTACGACAGGCTGCCCGACGGTCGTCCGTACGATGGGCGTCCGTGGTGGCAAGCGTAAAAACGGGGAGGGTCAAAAACCCTCCCCGTTTCGTTAGCGGTGTCGACCCGCCTACCTGCGAGTCCTGTAGACCTTGCTTCGGTGGTCAACATCGACAACAAGGATGACGAGAACATCGTCCTCGATATCGGCGACTATCCGATAGTCACCGACCCTGTAGCGCCAGAGACCTGACTTGTTCTCGGTCAATCCCTTTCCCATGCTTCTCGGGTCTTCGAGCTGTGAAATCTCATGAAGTTTCGCCACGATCCTCCTGGCGATCTGCTTGTCCAGCTTCTTCATCGAACGCTGGACGTCCTTGTCGATCTCAATCCGCCAAGCCAAGGCTTTCCTCCAGCTCGTCGAGCGTCACGGTCTCAAGCCTGCCGGCCCGGTAATCCTCGACCTTCTTCAATAGGCCGTATTCGTACTCAAGCCTGTCAATCTCGGCAGCGAGCGCTTCTGTCATGTAGAAAGTCTTCGTGCGTCCCGTTGATTTCGCCAAACGGTCGTACCTGATTGCCAAGTCCTCGGGCATCCTCAATGCCGCGGTAGCAGTTGCCACGGTGCACCTCCCAATCATCTGTATAACACGTTATACATTCTAGCACACCATTCGCCGTATAGGTGTAAAACACGTTATACAGATGGCCGCAGGGTGTAAAATAACTGTATTGATAATATACGTCCTGTAAAGGCGGAGCCTTAGCCCTCGGGGGCGGCTGGTATGGAGGGTGGTGTTCAGTGGCAGATCGCAAGAAGAAACCCGGGCATGATGACGCCTGGTGGGCAGCCCAGCGCCATGCCTACATAGAGAAGAACGACATTCTTCTGTCCGACTATCCGTCCTGGGAATGGGTCAGCCCGTACGACTTCTGGCGGACCATCTTCCCCGATGGCTTCCTGCAGCCCCGCGGCGAGGTGGTCCCGTGGCACGAGAAGGGCGGCGGCCATCCCAACGGCATCGCCATCCAGATCACCCATAAGACCAAGACAGTCAAGACCAAGACGGGCATCGAGCACGATGTCCCCGTGATCGAGCGGTTCACGCTGACCGACGACCTCGACGGAGTTGAGGAGCGCGTCGTCGACTCGAACAGGAAGAACGAGTCCGTCTTCTGCGCGCCCGTGTCGTATTTTGGCAAGAGCCGCGTTGCTGCGAACGCCCGGTTCCTGCACGCGTTCGCGATCGACCTCGACGGCGTCGGCGTGCAGGAGCTGAAGAACATGCTGAAGCAGTTTCGCAACGGCCGTGACCCGAAATTCGCCGCGGACAAATGGGTATCCCTCCCCCAGCCGACCTTCCTCGTGAACTCGGGTACGGGCTTCCACCTCTACTACGTGCTCGACCAGCCGATTCCGCTGATCCCGCGTATCGTGCCGTTCGTGCAGGAGATCAAGGCGATGCTCACGGACTACATCTGGCGCGATACCGTCTCGACGCTCGAGGACGTCCAGCACCAGGGCATCTACCAGCCCTTCAGGATGCCCGGCACGCCTACGAAGCTCAACGGCAAGGCCGCTGGGTCGAAGATTAAGGACAAGTACGAGGCCGTGGCGTTCGTCCACAACGGCGAGGACGGGCATCCCTGGCGATGCAGCCTCGACTACCTGCTGGGATACGCCGGGGTTCGCGGCGGCAAGGACCGCGCCAAGCTCATCGAGCTCATGCGTACCGCCGGGCGGACTCCCATCGAGCGCGCCAAGAAGCTCTGGCCCGAGTGGTACCAGGCGCGCATCGTCGAGGGCAAGGCCCCCGGCCGCTGGACCTGCAAGCGCGACCTGTACGACTGGTGGCTTGGCCAGGTCGAGACGAAGGCCACCGACCACCACCGCTACTGGTGCCTCAACGTCCTGGCCGCCTATGCCAGGAAGTGCGGCATCCCGTACGACGAGCTCGAGGCCGACGCTCTCGCGCTCGTGCCGACACTCGAGGGCCTGACGGTGCGCGAGGACAACCACTTCACCGAGGACCATGCGCTCGCCGCGATCGAGGCGTACTACGACCCCATCATCCACAAGCTCACCCGCGAGCGCATCGAGCGCCGTACCGCCATCGAGCTGCCGAAAAACAAGAGAAACGGGCGCAAACAGGCCGTGCACTTGGCCAGGGCGCGAACGGTTCAAGAATTTGACGACCCGGATGGCGCATGGCGCAATAAGGATGGGGCCCCGACGAAGGCCGACCTCGTTCGCGAGTACGCCGCAGAGCACCCCGACGCCAACCATAGTGAGATCGCCCGTGCTCTCGGCATCTCACGCCCGACCGTCATCAAGTGGCTGAAGGATGTGCCGAAGGGCGCCACCGAGCCGGAAAAACCGAAGCCGGATGATCTGTACGAGCCGTACAACCCCGCGATGGTCGAGCTCAGGGCAGCGCTCGACGAGTACTGGTTGAGCGCCGACGCGGAGAACGAAAAACGGGAAAAACGGGAACGGGAAACGGTAAAATCATCGGGAACCACCGGGAAAATTCCCGATGGTTCCCGGGAAAAGTTCCCGATTGACGATAGGTTGACCAATGGGCATAACGAAGCGTGAAATAGCGTCTGAGCTGGGCGTCTCCAAGCGAACAATAGCTAACTACATCGGGAAACTGGGACTGGGAAACCACGTTTCCCGAAACGGGAACACCGACATCCTCGATGACTTCGCCGCCGCGGCCATCGCCGACGCCCTGAAGAACCCCGAGAAACCGTCCCGCCAGCCAGCCGCCGCGCCCGCCCCGGACTCCCTGGCCGACTCCCTGGCCGCCCAGCTGGAAATCGAACGGTCCCGCAACGCCGAGCTGATGGAGGCCCTTGCGGCCGAGCGCGACCGCGCCGCCCGCGCCGAGGCCGAGGCCAAGGCACAGCTCGCCGAGGCCAACGCCAGGGTCGCGGAGCTCGCCGGAAAGCTCGCGTCGCTCGCCGAGCGCCAGCAGGCGATCGCCGCGACGCCGTGGTGGCGTCGCGGCCGCATGGCCATGAAGCTGCTCGGCCCAGGGGGAGAATAGCGGGAGCCCCGCGGCCCATCGAAGGGGCCGCGGGGCTCTTCGGTTTTCATCGCGGCGGCAGGTTTAGAACGGGTACACGAGCTTGCCGTCGATCTCGACCTCGGCCACGCCGCAGTACTGGTTGGCGTGGTCCCAGAAATCATCCAGGCTGCCGCCGGGGCCGACCGCCGCGGCGGGCGGCAGGCGCAGCACCTCGCGGCTGAAGCCTCTTTCGGTGCGGGGCTTGGTCCCGTCATCGCCGCCTCCCCTGTCGAACTCGAGGCGGCTCCAGAGCACCGCCGCCGAGCCGTCGGCGGTGAGCTCGAGGACGTCCTTGCTCAGCGCTGCCGATCCGTCGGCGCGGGTGTAGTAGCTCTCGACCTTGTTTTTAAAAGTGATGGTGACGTTCATTTCTGATCCCCCAGCAGCATGTTGACGGCCTCGGCGATCTGTCCGCCGCGGGTGAACGGCTGGCCGTTCGTGTACCGCAGCTGCTCGGTCAGCGCGACGGACAGGGCGCGGCGGCTGTCCTCGGTATCGAAGGTCATGCCAGAGGTCTGCTCGAGGATCGCGCCGACCTCGACGAGTCGGTG
>CALHDP010000064.1 GCA_938023085.1 uncultured Collinsella sp. | reverse complement strand
GGCATTGGTGGCGATGGCGCTTTCCGTGTTGGTTGCGCTGGTGCCGTCAGCGCTTTCCGTGTTGGCTGCGCTGGCGCCGGTGGATGTTGCGGTGCTGTCCTCTACGGTATCTGCTGTCGCATTTGTGTTGGTGCCGTCTTCGGCCTTGCCTGTGTCGCTGTTCGTGGCGTCGGCTTGCGCTTGCTGCTCGGCGGCTGCTTGAGGCTGGATGGCTTCCGCGATGGCTGCCATAGGCATCGTCGCGCTGACCATGGACGTGCACGCGATCGCGCAGAGCAGGTAGTAAAGGGGTCGTTTCATAGCGGAGCCTCTCGGTGAGCAGCCAATAAGGTCCGAAGGCGGCTCCAGTCCAGCACTCCGCACATATTTTGTTGGAGTTTATTTTACGGGAACACCAGTCAACATCAGAGAACTTTCTGGGGGATGTTGGGGAGGGGAGAGTTCTCGGCGGTGCCGTGCGTAGATGTCTTCGTCCTCGGCGATGTGTCCGTCGGCGAGGAGCTCGAAGCGGCCATGCTGAACAATGCCAATCCGCCCGTCTGCGCAGCTAAACTCCCGGATTATGCGCATCGAGATTGTCACGGCGTTGTCGTCGATATTGTTTTCGCGGACCGTGTACATGCATTAGATGGGGAGGCGCTTGTATCCGTAGGGGCGCACCAGCATTTTCGATGCGATCGCCGTCAAGACAATTGGGTGTGCATCAAGGCGCCGTTAACTGCATGAGCCGATTTCTTATAACCTGTTTAAGCAAAGCGAGAATGGGGAATAAAAATCACTGCCCATCGCGAGTTGGCGATGGGGTACGCTACTGCTGTCAATATCGCAAACGACGAAATTCCGACGTTCGCAACATTGACACCAGCGTTGCCTGCTGCTAGCTGGATAAGAGCCTCGATGGTCATAAGTACCAATTCCTCGCTTTCGTCTAGTATGCCATAGGCAAGCATTGTTTTAGGTGGCCGCGAAAGCGTTGGTTGCACTTGCTGCGCCTTTGATTAGCCTGTCCGGGGAGGGTCAGCCGCCGCTTGTTGATCCGGACAGGTTGATTTATTTGGGGGGTATTTTGGCCGAGTTCGATATCGCTTGTATTCCTCGATATAGTTCCAAAAGTTCATATGCCCATTTCGATCATAGGGCCTCTTTTGCCGAAGTCCAGGACAAGATCCTTGATCCAGGGTACGTTTCCCATCACGCGTTCTACCCTCTAATTTCCAACGAGATCATCGCCGTTCGGTATCGTAGAGGTAAGCGAAGCTGCAAGGTTCGCAATATCGCGTACGCCTCGCATTTCGATCACCGCGTCTTTCAGTACTATTCTTATCTATGGTCGGACTTATATAACAAGAGGGCCATTGCCGAAGAGTTTAATGAGGTTGCCGTAGCGTACCGCTCTTCACTTTCATCAGACAGCGCCGTAACTGCTGGCAGCAATATTTCATCAGCTAAAAAGGCCTTCGATTATATACGCGAACAAGATTCGGCTTTTGTGCTTACGGGCGATTTCGAGAGCTTCTTCGACAACTTAAATCATGTCTATCTAATGAGGTCGTTACGTTCTTTGTTTCCCAATGGACGTTTGCCGGATGATCACTATCAAGTTATTAAAAACATTCTTCACTATTCGTGCTGGCCTATTGTGGATTTGGCGGCTCGACATGGTTTGCCATGGCCAGTAATCGATCTTACTTCGGAGAAGACGATCAGTGATGAGGCTATCGAACTTCGGTTTAAGTCTATCCGTGAACTTAATAAGTTGGATGTTATCTTGCCAAAAGCGGAGTTTCTTGCAAACAAGAGCAAAATTATTACCAGACCGTGGGTACAGGATGGCTCTGCGCTAGGCATTCCTCAGGGTCTTGCCGCAAGCGGAGTGCTCGCTAACATTTATATGGCCGATATCGATATGAAAGTCAGACTTGCCGTTGAGCGGGTTGGCGGCTTGTATCTTCGTTATTGCGATGACTTTATTATTGCCGTTCCAAAATCTGGCTTTGATGCACTTGTAGAGGCCATCAATCTAATGGCCGATGTTGATTCCGTTAAACTGCAGCCTGAGAAAACCAAGGCGTTCCGGGTTGATAGCAGCGGGGTTGCTCAGCTTGATTTTGAAAGCGTTCGTACGGGTAAGGTCCATTCGTACTCCGGTGCACATCCGGCACAGAAAGTCAGCTTCTTGGGGTTTGACTTTGACGGGTGCGTTGTAAGACTTCGACAATCTACAGTTGGAAGGTACCACAAGCGTCTCCGTGAGGCGGCCAGTGCGATTGCGCGTTCTAATCAGGGGGAGGGAAGGCACGCATCAAAAAAGCGCGTCTCCGCTCTGTATCAACATTATTCACCGCTCGGTATTAAGGGAAGAGGGCTATGCCCATCGGGTGATGCGGGCCCTTCTGCATTTTCTCGCTATGGGAACTTTCTTTCCTACGTGGCAAGAGCCCAAAAGGCGTTTCCAAATGATCCGATTGCCCCTGATGAGGCTAAGATCTACAGGAAGATTAAGCGCTTGAGTGCTCGGTAGGCGATGGTTTTAGCACTGAATTATCCATAGCCATAAATACTTAATCGATATCGGCCAATTCCAATCATCAGGTAATAACGATGTGTCTTCTTCCCGTCGCGACACGATGTCTCTGGAGCTCGTGCCCATAACATCAGATTGATATGACAAGAGACGCTTCGTGTATCCAGTCACCGACGCTAACGCAGCCATTTTTTACGAGCACCAATTATCATCTAGAGAGATTTTTTGGCATGCTTGTCGTATTTCCTCATCGCCTTTTTGTAAGCCTTTGGATGATTGAGATAATAAGTTGCTTTAGCTTTTAATTCCTCTTGATCGGGCTCGTAGGGCAATGCGGCTCCGCATCGAGAGCAAAACCAGTTCGGCGTCCCGAACGGCGTGTAAAAGAGCGAATTAACTTGAAAGCTATTATCGCTACGAGGGATAAAATCCATATGTGGGCAGTAGCTCTGCGCTAACTTTCGGTGCCGTTTTTTGCGGCTTTCAATAAACTCGTTGATATCGAATTTAACGCCAAAATGTATGATTGCGATTATTGCAGGAGCGAGTATTACAACGAGAAAGAATGCCACTCCGCATTTCTCTATCAGTAATTTTGAAACAGAGTCGCTCAATTCTTACTCCTTTTGTTACGCAGATTGCGTCGAAAATGTTGGTGCTAGGGTGGCACCCTAGCACAGTTTAACGAAAGAACGGCCTTCGTCCTGGAATCTGAAATCACCACAACAGGTTCAAGGAAAGGATGAAGACCGCTACGGAAACCTTACCAGACCTGATGCCGGACATGCTC
Organism: uncultured Collinsella sp.; assembly: GCA_938023085.1. GTDB lineage: Bacteria > Actinomycetota > Coriobacteriia > Coriobacteriales > Coriobacteriaceae > Collinsella. The sequence continues at coordinate 8,132 of CALHDP010000064.1, read as the reverse complement.
GCCATGCCCCGGTTCGAAGACGGCGCCATCGACATGCAGGAATTGCTGCGCAGGCTCGCCGATTAGGTCGTGAACGCCGTGATGGACGCCGAGGCCGAACGAGTGTGCGGCGTCGGAGCGAACGGCCGCGAGGACTACTGCGAGCGCAGCCTCTTCCCGGAGGACGTGATCGAGCGATACCGGCGCGTCGGCTGTGCCCTCGTGGCCGCCGTGGTCTAGATGTACGCTGCGGGCGCTAGCACCCGCAAGGCGCAGAGGGTGGCAGAGAAGATGGGCGTATCGAGGCTCTCCATGGACCAGGTGAGCGCAATCGCCTCGAGCCTGAACGTCGACATTGAGGAACGATCCGACGATATGGCTACACTTCTTTTGAGTAACTACTCTATGCGCTGTTTAAAGAGGGCTTTGCAAGAAAATTTGGCCCTTGTCGTCGGCGGCACTTCGCTTGTGCATGGCTTTTAAAATGGCATATCGTCTTCGATATCCTCTAGATGGGAAATCAGATTCGCCATGATGGCCTCTTTTTTTCTGGGACTCGCATTATCGAGTAGGTTTACAAAGTCAGAGATGGCGTTGATTGATATAGACCCTGGTTTTGTTTTGACTGCTCCATTGATTAGGATGTCAGTTAGATATTTGACGTTTTCAAGTGAACTGTCTAATAAATGTGATTTAAGCAGATTATGCAGACGCGTGCGAATGGTGTCTGCATCCAGCTCAAAAGTTGATAAATAACTTTTGTAGACAGTATGTTGGCTTATTTCATTAATAAAAATGCGAAAGGCCTGCTTTTCCTTTGTTGTGAAAAACGGTGATTCGCGTTCATCTTCGCGCTCATCTGGGAGATCAAAAGCGTCAAGATACCTTGTGTATTCGCTATCAATAAGATCGTCTTTATGTCTTAGAAAAATCGGCTTTATGTAGTCACTGACGTCGTCATCCTTTAATATCCATTCGACTTGCTGGTTTTCTAAGGCGACTGAAAGGATACGGAGCTCTTGTTGATCTGTGGTCACGTGGGGGCTGGAACTTAGTTTTGAAATAATCGAATGCGTCTCAGCGAAGGAAAGTGAATTTGCCAGCGCTTCTATTAGATCATTAACGCCAGCGTTAGCGGCGTTCTTCGTATCGACATCGCTGGTGTCCGTTGTGATCTCGAATTTCTCTTCATCTTTAGGGCGATTATTAAGTTTGATTACATTTTTCAAGTCGTCTTCGACCGTGATATTGTTCCGATCCTTGAAATACTCGGCCATTCTTTTGTCGTCGGTGCAAATCAGCACCTGCTTTTCTTCTGAACTCTGTTCGAGAAAAAAGTCGATTGATGCAACGATGCAAGCATCTTTAAAGCCCTTATCACTCTTTTCTTCAAATGGCGGCTCGTGATTAATTGCCCAGTTGTATATGCGAGAGAACGCGTACTCGACTGGCGCTTGTGGTAAGACGGTAAACGGAATTGATTTGTCGCTGCGGATTTTCTTTTCGACTTGTTCGAAAGCCAAACTCTCGGCCTCATCTATTGAAAAGCTCGTCAGCTTGAGTATTCCGCTTCTATTAATTTGCGCCTGTTCCCTCAGAAAAGACAAACGTTTCTGCGTTACTATTTCATCGATAACAACTTCGGGAATATATAGTTCGTTAGTTGCAGCAATTGCCTGCAATTGCTTTCGGTTGCCTAGAAGCTCGGAATATGAGTTTTCGTTCCTGGCTAGATTCGTGTCGACGATTACTATCACGATTATCCCCCTCGGACGGTTTCTTCTTAAACAATAATATCCATTGCGATGCATCAATGAGCGTCATCAATTGTTGCAACGCAGACGGTGCAACACGCTTGCAGTCCTGATTTCTTATTACCTTGAGCGCTGCGGTTATTCGCTCAAGGCGGTGGCGGTAGCATTGCGATTCTTGTTCGCAAGCGCGGCACTCTGGCCAATCTCATCACTGACGAGCTGACTAAAGAGGGGACCTCATACTTCTACGGGCTTTTCTCAGATACAGAGCTAGTGTTCATTGAATTCAATGCGTTTGCTTTATCCAGGATTACCGATGCAGTGTCTGGAGAAAAGGGTGTCAGCCGGTCTGCTGCGGACAAAATAATCGACTCCATCTCTGATGAGCTGCTGACTGGCTCCAGGAGATTCGAGTATGGGCGGTCCTATGCCATGCTTCTAGGAGCGCTGCGGAAACACCTTAAAAATGACTGCGTCGCGATCGGACCTTCGGAGCGCTTCGACTATATCGTTAGTATCTTTTCCGAGGGCTCCCTGCGACGTTTCTCCGATTACCTTGATGTGGGCATCTCCATGATGACCGTTCACTCCGCTAAGGGGCTCGAGTGGGACACCGTTTTCATTCCGGGCGTTACGCGTTTCGATTGGCCTGGAGGGATTTGCTCTCGGTGCGAAAGTGCTGGTATGTGCTCGCGTTCTGCGCATGGATGTCGGATCGTGGATGCGAAGAAAATGCCAGATGGGCTTATTGAGGAAACGGGCCCGCTTTACGTCGGCGTCACTCGCGCCCGCAAAGCGGTATATGCCTTCGCTTCTATGCAGCGCAGAACAAGTTACGGGAACTATCAGGTTGCCTGCCCTTCTTGCCTAACGTTTCTTCCGGGCATTGAGCCCGTGAGTTGGACGGTAATGGACGGTGAGGGGTGATTGTTGGCGGAATGGAGTGTGTCCACTATTGGCTCGAGGTCTAGTCGCGGCTCTTGCTGTGGTCTCATGGAGTGTGCCCAAGCTGTTCTTTGACTAGAACGGCTTGGGCACTAGCGTTTTGGTGGGATGCGGCGTTTGTTTAATTAGCCGCTGTTGAATATTGCGAAACAGCACCGCGGCATTGCTCTTGGGTCCCGATGTCGACATGAACACCGGTGCCTTTTTCTTGCTAACGTCCGGTCCCGCTGCGCTGCGGCATGTCGACTTCGCTCATTGTTGGTACAGGTTGTATTATGCGCGTCTTTGTCCGTGATGGCTGTTTCTTCTCGGATGAAGTGGTCGAACGATCGGCTCTTAAGCTAATGAGCTGGGGCTATTTAATAAAATCCTTCCTCCTGATGCGACCAAGGTGGCGGTCCAGTTCGTATAAAGCGTCAATGTAAAGCTCGGCAGAATTGCGTATGTCTCGCATGTCGAGGCAGCATCTTTCAAAGTGCAGCTTGCCTTTTTGTTCTGTGGCGCTGCGGATATTGCGACATGTCATCAATGCGATGTCATTATCGCCCACGTGGCTGATTCTTGAAAATCCTTTTGGTGTGATGCGATAAATAACTGCCTTTGGAAAGTAATCAAGTAGGCTTTTCCCTCTTATATCAATGCAGATTCTCCCTTCTGGTCCAAAACCATAATCCTGATGTCTAGTTGAATTGAGGGGGTGGGCAATAACTACCGAACGAACAACTTGGAGATACTTGCTCGCGTCGTCGAGTTCACTTTGTTTAGAGAACTCAAAATCGTTTTTGATCTCTTTTCTCAGACAGTTCTCTTTAATTTGCCAGAACGCATCTTTTATCCAAGTAGCAAGTGCCACAAGATAAACGGTGTCCTTTGGGTTGGGCAAGAAGCCCCCGCCGATAGTGGAATTGAAATCTTGAATGCTGTAATTAGCCTTAAGGATGAGATCGGACATTAATTCATAATGATCGGAGTCCTTCCAGGGCCATTTCTTCCATATGCCGCCTCCGTGTTCACCTAAATCATCGGTGGTCTTTAGTTTTTCGATCGCTTGCATGTCACTCCTGTCTATTCGATTTGTTGCAGCGCTTCTTTTGTTGTCTTGATGTCAACATGGTGCCCATTAATGGCTATAATCTGCCAGCTATCCAAAGAATGAGTCCAAAGGTTGATTTGGAGGATTGGCGGCATAGTATTGACGGACCCTGAGTTCTCCCTTAAAGTAAGTCTTGTGATGAGGCCTTGCGACGGTACGTCCGGCTTGGTCCGTGGGAACCGCCGAAAGGCGGTTTTCGCGTTTAAGGGGTCCAATTGGATAAACCATTTAAATCTATTGATGAGCAGATTGCTATTCTTGAAAGTCGTGGGCTCGAATGCGATAACGATACTCGTTTAGTTCTGGAGCGTGAGGGATACTACCCGGTTGTTAACGGCTACAAGGATTTGTTTCTTGGCCAATGGGAAGACTCTGGCCAAGAGGTTTTCGTAAAAGGGACCAAGTTTTCTGATATCTATCGTTTATTCGAATTCGATCGAACGTTGCGCCTGCTGATGTTTGAGTATTTTAACAAGGCGGAAGCAGTTCTTAAGACCGTCTGCTCTTATCGGTTTGCCATGGCTCATAAAGATAACCCAGAAGCATACCTTGATAGAGATTCCTATCGTGCTGATGCCGGCTATCGAAAAAAGATCGACACGCTTATCGGTGATTTCGAGAAGGTGCTATGTAGGTCTAAAAAATGGAATAGTGATTATAAAAGGGACTACATTCGTCATTATGAAAATAATCACGACAATACGCCGGTATGGATTCTTATGAATTATTTGATGCTTGGTCAGGCATTCAAATTTTACGAGTTTCAACCAGAAAGCATGAGAAATTCCATTGCCAAGTCGTTTTCCGACCTTTATTCCGAGACGCATGAAGTCGGTAAGCGTATCAGCCCTCGAAGGCTAAGGCTCGCATACGATCACATTAAAGATTTTCGAAACATCTGCGCGCATGATGAGCGCCTGTTTTGTGCGAAGGTGTCTCCGTCCTGTGACGTTAATTTCGTCGACGTTTTAAATGATCTTGAGCTTGTGCTGACGAAGGATGATTTCAATAAGCTCCGTCGTCAAATATTGCTTAACGCAGTCAAGTTGAGTGATTCGCTGAACACGGATGCCAGCGCTAAAGTTCTATTTGCCATGGGTGTCAAAGATTGTCGAAGTGTGTTTCCTAAGGAGCTGCTTGGGCTGTAGGGTGATACTCCTTCTTCTTGAGCTTGGCGCAGAAGATGGTCGAGATCATGCCGTGGATTGGTGCCATCAGCTTTGATCTTGGTCCTGCGCCCGTGCTGAAGGAAATCCAGCGCAAGGACCTGCCTGTGCGTTTTGCTGGGCGGGCCTTCTTGTGCCGCGGGCGCGGAGAGCCTGATCATCGCGGACGACACGTACTGCGGGCCAGGCGTGTCGGGCCCCGGCTGGGCCTGGACCGATGCCGACCACCTGGAGCTCATCGGCTACGCGGGCGAGGCCATCGGTGCCGACGGTGGGGTGATTATGAAAGGCAGGAATCAGCTCATTACGAAGCGTTCGGATGGCGATTGGCGGGTTAAGGGTGAAGGGGCAAGTCGTGCCTCCTTCGTTACGACGACCCAGAGCGAGGCGATAAAGCTCGGTCGACGCATTTGCTCCAATCAAGAGTCGGAGTTGATCATTCATCGTCGCGACGGCAGAATCCGCGCAAAGGATTCTCATGGGCACGACCCCTTCCCGCCGAGGGGATAAGGATTCGGCTCCGTAGCGACAGCGGGCTCGTAACAGCGTGCCCGCTGTCGCTAAACCGACTTCAACATTGTGTGCAATGCGAACTTGGGGCTAATTCTTCGGGACGGATGTTTAATCTCTTGGGTCTTAATAGGTTTAAAAGGTTGTGCCGGTTCTCTCGGGGGCTGTAAACACTTGATTGGCTATATTTAAAGTCTATAATCAAAGAAAAACTCTGATATATCTTTTCAAAATAATGAAAGGAATGTTGAGGACGATGCTTTGCCAGTTCACCTTCAGGAACTATAGATCCTATCGCGACGAGGCGGAGCTTTCCATGCAGGCGACGCCGATGAAGGAGTTCGAGCGCTCCCTCATAGTGTGCCCCGACGGGCAGGGCTTTCTCCCGGTGGCCGCGGTGTACGGACCCAACGCTGGCGGTAAGTCTAATCTGCTCGAGGCTCTCGATTACGTTCGCTCGGCTGTAGCCAGACCGATTAGGCTGCTGTCTGCCAGCGCTGATGCTCCAGAGGGTGATCGCCCTTTGATAGCCCGTTGTTCGGCGTTTGAGTTCGATGACGTGTCTGCTGCCGAGCCCACCGAGTTCGAGCTCTATTACCGCGCGGGTGAGCATGAGTACCGCTATGTTCTGTCTGTACACGCCGATGAGATCGTGTCCGAAGGACTGTGGCGGCGTAAATTGGGAGCGTCGCGTACAGCGATGCTGTTCGAGCGCGAGGGTGCAAAGGTTGAGCTCGGTCCCACACTGCGTAAGCTTGTGACGGCTGCGAGATTCAACCCGAGCCTGCCATACCTATCGTTCCTTTGCATCAACTTCGAAGCGCCGGTGGTCCAGGAGGCGGCCAGCTGGTTTCTCGACGCCGTGTTTCTCAACTACAATAGTTCCTACCTGGAGCGGATGCTCGAGCAAATGCTCGACGAGGGCGACTCGCGCGAGGTCTCGCGTTTTTTGCGCGCCGTTGATGTGCGTATTGATGGCTTCAGAGTGGAGAGGGCGCCGGAGTGGCGCGGCCAGCGCGTCTTCGTGAGGCACGAGGTGGACGGCAAGGCGTACGAGCTGCGTTTATCCGAGGAATCTGCCGGAACCCAGAAGCTCATGGGGTTGGCTGCGTATCTGATGACAGCGCTTGAGCGTGGTGGCACCGTTGTGGTAGACGAGCTCGACGCCAAACTGCACCCGAAGCTTCTTCGCTATGTGATTCTGCTGTTTAAGGATCCTGGGGTCAACAAGAGTGGCGCGCAGCTCATCTTCTCGTCCCACGATGTGTCAACCATGCGAAACGATGTGTTCCGCCGTGACGAGATATGGTTCGCTGCGCGCGGCGAGGGGGAGGCGAGCCAACTGTGGTCTCTCGCCGACATCCACGAGGCAAACGGTAATCTGGTAAGCAAGAACGCGGCTTTCGACAAGCAATACCTGTCCGGTCGCTACGGCGCCGATCCGTACCTCACCCGCATCGAGGAGTGGGATTAGCATGGTGGCGAAGAAGTCGAAGGGCTGGCGTAGCGGCAAGCGAGAGGGCCGCTCGCGCATGGTTCAGATGACGCGTCATCTTGTAGTGAGCGAGGGCAAGGAGACCGAGCCTCGCTACTTTGAGGGTGTGCGTGCGGCGTTGGGCGCGGCGAACGAGCGCAAGGTTGCCATTGTCGTTAAGGGAACCGGCAAACACACGCTTGACCTGCTTGATTTCGCCGTCGAACACTGCCGCTATGCGCCCGAGACGTTCGATCACGTGTGGCTCGTGTATGACAAGGATGACTTCCCTGCGTCCGACTTTGACGCGATGGAGTGTAAGTGCAACGAGCTCTCCGATGGTTCGAGGACCTTCCATGCGTTGTGGTCGAACCCCTGCTTCGAGCTGTGGCTGCTTCTGCACTTTCGCTACACGACCGCGCATATGTCCGCGTCCGACTGCCAGCATGCCCTCGCGCAGGAGATGTCGAAGAACTTGGACATCGAGTACCGCAAGAACCTTGACGGGATGTTTGGGGCAGTGGATGATAGGCGAGGCGAAGCATTGCAGCGTGCTGGGCGCCTCGTCGCGTACCATAGGGAACTGGGCAACATTAAGCCATCTGCACAAAACCCTTCAACTAAGGTTGGCGAGATATTCGATGTGATTGGGCCGTATCTGGTTTGACGGTCAAGTTCGATCGGGCTTGATAGGACTGGAGATTCATGAAAGATGTTGTTTCGGGCCGCCTGCCGTCTTTAACTGGATTGACCTTTTGGGACCCGATAGGATACTAGGCCGAATCTAGCGGTATTGACGCAGTCAACCTACGGGCCTGCGTCCTGCGGAGAGGTGGCTTTTCTTTTGAATGGCCGCCTCTTTTTATTATTTGTTTGGATGTACGTGGAAGCCGCCGATAGGCGGTTTTTGCGTTCAAGGGGCTATTTTCCGAGGAGTATTTGTCGCGTTTGGCTTCCGGACACTCGCTTTTAGCATGTTATTTCGGAAGTGCCGGGAAAAATCGAAACTTGCCGAGCGCAACCCGTTTTTCGGCAACAAAACCGACGCTCCTATAAGTTGTCAAGAGGCAGTTTGCGGGAGTGCTCCCTTCAATTCGCACAGGAGCTCGTAATACCTTCTCTCCAGTTTCGTCGACCGCCGTCTCCCATGTTCCAGGTGCCCGAGTGTGGCTGCGGACAGGCCGAGCTCCGCGGCGGCTTTCTTCTGAGTC
>CALHDP010000063.1 GCA_938023085.1 uncultured Collinsella sp. | reverse complement strand
CGACAAGGCCGCTGCCCTGGCCGCCGCCGATACGCTGGTCGAGCTGCTCGATACGTTTGGTGTTGAGCTTCCCGAGCCCAAGGTCGAGCTGCCGCTGGGTCTGCTGGGTGTTGCCGCCGGTTTGGTTGCCTATACGGGCGACGACGTGGACGAGGCTGCTGCCAAGATTCTCGAGGCCCGCGCCGAGGCCCGTGCCGCCAAGAACTGGGATCTGGCCGACGCCATCCGCGACCAGCTCAAGGACCTGGGCCTCACCATTGAGGATACCGCCGCCGGCACCCGTATCAAATCTCTCTAATCCCCGCGGGTTTCCCAAACACCCGACCTTGCCGTTCAAACCGTCGCTCGCGTACTCAAGTACGCGTCGCTCCTCTTTCACGGCAATCTCGGGCACTTGGAAAACCCGTACCGACCGCTTGAGCTATTCGTCTTAAGCGGTCGCTTCTTTTGTCCTGTTTGAAAAGTATTTAAAGGAGGCCGCTTTATGGCCGACAATCGCAAGCGTGCATCGCGTGGAGGCAAGCAGACTGCTTCTGGCTCGCGTCCGATTCGCCGCAACGACCGCGCTGCCGCTCCCAAGGGTCAGCGCGAGCGCTCCCAAGCCCAGGCTGCGCGTCCGCAGCGCGATCGCAACCGCGACAACGTTCAGGCTCCCAAGGGCGAGTTTATCGAAGGTCGCCGTGCTGCCGCCGAGGCGCTACGCACTGGTTTTCCCATCAAGTGCGCGCTCATTGTCGAGGGTGGAGAGCGCGATGCCGCCTTGTCGCGCCTGGTCGACGACCTCAACGCCGCGGGCGTCCGCATTAAGTATGTGCCGCGTGCGCAGCTCGACGCACTGTCGAGCCATGGCGCTCATCAGGGTATCGCACTCGAGGTTGGCAACTTCCCCTATGCCGATGTCGCCGATATTCTCGACCGCGCAGGCGAGGGCCCGGCACTTGTCGTGGTGCTCGACCACGTGACTGACGACGGCAACTTTGGCGCCATCGTGCGCTCCGCCGAGGTTGTGGGCGCGGCGGGCGTCGTCATTGCCAATAAGCGTGCCGCCGGCGTGACCGTGGGCAGCTACAAGACCTCAGCCGGTGCCGTCATGCATCTGCCTATCGCGCAGGTTCCCAATATCGCCCGTGCGCTCGACGATTTTAAGGCCGCTGGTTTTTGGGTGGGCGGTGCTTCCGAGCACGCCGAAGGCAGTTGCTGGGATGCTCCTTTCGAGGGCCGCGTGGCGCTCGTCATGGGCTCCGAGGGCGACGGCATCTCGCGTCTGGTGCTCGAGAAATGCGACTTTTTGACCAAGCTTCCCCAGCGCGGTATGACCGAGAGCCTCAATGTTGCCCAGGCGACCACGGCGCTGTGCTTTGAGTGGCTGCGCCGCAACGCCGGCGAGCTGATGGGGGAGGAGTAGCGCATGTCCAAAAAGAACCGTGCCAAGTCCAAGGCCAAGCGCTTTGGCGAGGGCTCGGCCAAGCCGATTGTTTCGGCCGCGACCTATGGCGTGGGCGGCAATGCGTTTGCGCAGGCTATCGCCGACCCAGTCTCGACGGTGCACTCCAACAAGCCCGAGCTGCTGGTGGTCGACGGTTACAACGTGATCCACTGCACGCCGCGCTACGAAAAGCTCGTGTACGACCATTCCGACGATCCGTATTCCAGCGACGTTCACGATATGGCGCGCACGGCGCTCATTAATGACGTAGCTGCGTTTGCCCAGGGCCGCTACGAGGCCGTGATCGTATTTGACGGCGCGGGCAATATCTCCAGCGAGCGCCCCAACCTACCGGCCCGCGGTGTGCGCATTGAGTTTTCGCCGACGGGTGTTTCGGCCGATACCGTGGTGCAGAAGCTCTGCATCGAGGCGCGCGAGGAAGGCCGCGCGTGTTCTGTAGTGTCGAGCGACGGCACGATCCAGGCCGTCGTCATGGGCAAGGGCGTTACGCGCATCTCGAGCCGTATGCTGGTGGACGAGATCAAACAGATCGACAACGACGTGCACGAGGCCGAGGAAGCTCCACAAATCAAGATGACTCTGGGCAGTCGCCTGAGCCCCGATGCCCTGGCCAAGCTCAAGGCCCTTCGCGGGAGGTAGGTGAGCTGACGGCGCGACGCTGTCTCGCTAACTCCATTCAGCGATGTCGATCATTCTACGGAGGCGCCATGTAAGCGCCTCTTTTAGATATGGCAGCCTTGCCGCGAGCGCGTCGTTTCTGGACAGAATCTCGATTGCCTCGTCAACGAAGCCTTCGAGTTTGTCGCCGTCAAACCAGCTCATGTCCTCGACGAGCAACATTTGTTTGGCGGGGCTTGAATGAAATTGCGCACTGGTAAAACTGTGCTCTCCCGCCCTAAGCTCCTCTAGTGATATGTTGCACCAGAGTGATGAGCCCGAATCGAAGATGGGGGCTGGTCTGCAGACCAGTGAGTTGACGTTTCGCACGAGGCCGAAGTTGCGCCAATGACGATCGTAGTTGGCAATGATGTCATCGCATACGATCATGCGGCCAAGGGCGTCTTTTATATCTGTCGCTCCAAGCTCCTCGCAGTTTGCTACATACCGTTCGTAATCGGTTAGTCGCTCGTCTGCATTTGCATGCTGGTTTACATAGAACGCAGGGACATATTCTTCTTCGTCAGTTAAGAAGACACTGCATGTGCTCAAGGCGGAAGTGCCCGCGCCTTCGAGCGAATAGGGTACATAATCGTAAGTGTTCAGGATGCGACGGTGAAGTGCAGTCGCCACCATCTCGTTATAGGGTTCCTGGTTTAGATGCGCTCCTGCTTTATGCAGAATTCGACGCCCGCCCTCGCATGTCCAGTACTTTTGAAGATTGCCGTCCGACGTGTTATCGGGCTTTGCGGCAGCCGCTTTTCCCTCTGGGGCAAAGGGCGCAATGGACAGTGAGACGTCATCAAAGGCGTTATTGAAGAAGTTAATGTCCTTCCAGGCGAGACCGGAACTTTGGGGCCTTATCCAATACTGGTCGGATAAGGAGAGGCCAAGATTTCGCTGTACGAGTTCATCGGGAACATCGACTGCGGCTTCTGCAAGCAGGGAGGCTAGCCCAATGCGTGCGAGCGGGATACCGCGGCCGCGCCACCAAGTGCGGAAAGAGTCGAGCGATACGGGGCTATTAGGGCCAAATACCCCAATAGGGGCGTGGGCGTAATCGACGTCGGCACCGATGTGGGTGAAGTCTTTTCGCGATGTGTTGTAGACCAGCTGAGCGACTTCGTACGTGCGGTTCATGAGGGTGAACGCGATCTCGCTCTTACCGTAGCCGCGGCGGGGACGTCCCCCCGTTTTGGTCACGGAGCGGAGTCGCGTGTCGACGCTGTCTTTGTCGATGAGCCATACGCCAGAAGCCTTGCGGGCCTCAAGTGCTCCGTTTTTTATGAGCTCCTGCACCCTGCGCGGAGTGATGCCGAGTAGCTCGGCGGCTTCCTTGGTGGTAAGCATCGAGAAACCCTTCGTCAGAACGAATAGTTTTATCTATTCCATTGTAATTAAAACTATTCGTTCTGACGAAGGGTTTTGAGATGTGGTCGGTCGAAGGGTCTGTTGCGCCCCGTCCGTAATTCCTTTATTCTTAATTGGCTTCGCGCGAGAGCGCCAAGTGTGCCAGTGTGGCGCAACGGTAGCGCAACTGATTTGTAATCAGTGGGTTGCAGGTTCGATTCCTGTCACTGGCTCCATGAGAGTTTCGGGCTCTGTCTCTATATGGGACAGAGCCCGTTTCTTGTTTTGATAGGTTGTCGGGCACGGTATTCGTCTCATTCCCGAGTTTGTCTCGATCTGTAACACCAAGACGGTTATTCCGCTTTTAACTGTTATAGATCAAGACGGAAGGTTGAGGGTCCGTCCATTTATCTCAATCTGTAACAGTTAGAAGGGAAATATCGGTCTAGATGTTACAGATTGAGACAATGACCGGGACCACTTTGAAATGTCTCGATCTATAACACGTAGGGGAGAAATACCGTTCTTACTGTTACAGATTGAGATTAAAGACACCTCCTGAAGCGGTTGTCTCGATTTGTAACACGTGGAAGCCCATAATCACCCTTACTGTTACAAATTGAGATAGAAGCGGAGCGTCGGAAGGAATGTCTCGATCTGTAACATGTAGGAGACACTCTACGCCCGTAAAGGAAAGAGGCGGGTCCTGTTCAAAATGAAACAGGACCCGCTTTATGTGCGCGGCTATATTCGATTACCTCGTGCCGCGTCAAAGTGGCAGGAAAAGTAAACGAACGCCGGTTGCTTCCACGGCGGATGTCGCTACCCTAATACCATGTGCGCGCAGATCGCGCGTCGGTGCCCGGATTGCATCGGGGCACCGTCCATACGTCGGGAGCGGGGAAGGATCATGGAATCCACGGAAGACGCCATCGAGATCGAGGACGCCGAGGAGCGGGGCGCGACGGCCCCCACGGCCCCTGCGGGGAACTCCGGCCTGATCCACCGGCTGTTCGGCGGGTATGCCGAGCTGCTGCGCATCCCGCATGCGGCGCGCTTCACCGTTGGGTCGGTGGTCGCGTGCATGCCGCTCGCCATGATCAGCATGTCCATTACCATCGGCGTGCAGCAGATCTACGGCAACTACACGATCGCCGGCGCGCTCTCGGCCGTCTACTCCGTCTCGTCCGCGCTGCTCGGGCCGCAGCTCGGCAAACTCGCCGACCGGTTCGGCCAGCGAGCGGCGTCGATCCCGGCCATCATCATCTGGGTTATCGCCTCGCAGGTCTTCATCGCAGCGGCGACCGCGCACGTAGACGAGTGGATCCTCTTCTGCATCGTGCCGTTCCTCGCGTTTACGCCGCCCTGGGGCGCCATGAGCCGCACGCGCTGGCGCTACCTGCTGCGCGGCGACGAGAAGAAGATCTCCACGTCGCTGTCGCTGTGCTCTGCGTTCGACGAGTGCATGTGGGTCATCGGAAACCCGCTGTCGTCGACGCTCGCCGTCATCTCCGCCGCGCTCGCCATCCGCTTCGGGGCGGTCTGCGCGGTCATCGGCGCCATCATGGTGCTCACCGAGGTCACGACGCTCCCACCGTCGCAGTCGCAGCTCACCCGCCACGGCTGTGCCGAGCGCCGCGAGGTGGCACCCGTCGGCGGCGTGCTCGACGCGGGCGCGGACGCTGCCAC
>CALHDP010000062.1 GCA_938023085.1 uncultured Collinsella sp. | reverse complement strand
ATCGCATACGTCTCAACATATCTCATAAGAAGCTCAGTGAGTTCCTTAATGAACCGTTTGAACTCATTCTCGGTCAGATAGCGCTCAAGCATCCAAACCATTCGAATGTAGTTGACGTTTTTGCGCCCACCGACCTTAGCGCAATAAAGCCTCTCATCATGGGCGCAAACATTACGGAATTTAACGAGGACCTCAATCGAAATCCTCGCGTCATCCACGCTGAAAAACCCGAGCTTGTGTGATCCGGTCCTACCCGTCGAGTCCACAATCATTTTGCAAACCGCAGACTTATCCTTGGGCTTCATTAAGTTATAGAAATGCTCGATATTCCCAAAAGTCAGGTCATTCACCAGCACCCAAAAGGGCACCGCACCATATGAATTTCGGTAATGAGCGATGAAATCTGATTTGCTATTAGATACCCTACGACCCAAAACCGACGTAAGGCCAGCAATCTCTTGCGCGAAATTGGCCCCATTTTTCCCGGCGCTAGCAAATTCATTTTCGTCGCAATAATTTGACTGGAGAAGATACGCTTCGGAAGCTCGGTGGGCATTCGAAAAAGCATAGGCGACCGCAGTCTTGATTTTAGCCTCAGCCAAAATCAGGTATCGAAACGTAAGAGACCTTAGCTCTCTATCAAAAGTGAACAGAGTATATAAATCCGAAAACGATATGCCCTCAAGATACCGATCTTCGCCAGACTCTCTACTCTTGCCAGTATCGAGAAATGGATCCTTATAACCGTTGACAATTGAGTAGTAGCCCTCACGCATCAGAGTGGGGCCAGTATCCGCATCGACGCCCAAACCACGAGATTCAAGAAGTCGAATTTGCTCATCGATAGTCAAAAAGGGCTTATCAGACATACCAACTCCCTAAATGAAGAGAGACGACCATCCAGAAGAACAGCCGTCTCTCCGCAGGACGTAGGCCCGTAGGTTGACTACGTCAATACCGCTACACTTACTTTATCCCCTGGACTCCAAAGGGTCAATTCAATTTAGGAGAGCAAATATCTTCCATGAACCTATTCTGATTGCGACTCAATCACTAGGATATCCTGGGGAGCAATCGAACCTTCAATAGCCCCATCAACCTCAAGCGAGAGCTGATCCGAATCGGAAAAACCGTCAAGCGCCTTTACAAACACTGGCAGGATTAGATCCTGAGCATAGGGCTGGATACGATTAAAGTTAAAGGCAAATTTCACCCTGATCGGAATTCCCATTTCCGTCAGCCTCTCACCCGCACCAGGCCCTAAACCGCCCTCCACCGACCATCTAAACGTTTCCCCACCCAAAGTCGACGAATATTTAGAATAGCGGTCGCCCATAGATTCAAGCAGATAGAAACATATATGGTTGCTCCGACGAGGATGTTCGTCTAAATACCGCTTCGCCATCCGAAGAACTACATCAGTCTCGTTCGAATCTAGCCCAACGATATTGGATAAACGGCGAAACCGATCAATCGTCTCAACTTTAGAATATGCTTTGAGCCCCTCGCGTCTAATTTCTTCTTCTGAGAGCACCCTAGTCGCATGCCACCCCGTTATTTTTTCCCTATTGAATAGCTCCACGAGTGCGGCCCGACCCCTTCCATCTGAATCGCACAGCTTTTGATAGTCAGAATGCAATCGCATTAAATCGATACGGCTATCGAGATCATACATATTTCAAGCCTTTCTTTAACGTCATCACACGAGCAGAATTGCTCAAGGCGTGATAGCAACAACACTAAAAAGAATATTTGTTCGCTTGAGCACCGCTGTTTATTGCGAGCCGGCGCACACGGCGTCGACAGGAAAACCAGCGACACAGACAACGCTGTCAGCAATGGCATCCGCGCCTTACATACCCCAAGGTACCTTTAACGGATCAAATATTGGAAAGGCGATTAACTCACAAAGCGAGCGTTCCAGCTTGGAGCGAACAGCCATAAGTTCGGTTTTAAACCCTTGCAAATCCAATCCCATCTGGTTATTACAGGCTATATCGAGTATTGACCACGAAGAGGAGCAACCGGAAGGATCAGACACGAGCTTCTCCGAAAAGTCGTAGTGCATGAATGCGTTTCGCAGCGGATGCGCGCGCTTGATCCATTTCTTATCTTCTCTCGGAATAAGCCCCTCGACTTCAGACAGAAACCCGTCCGTACAAAGACCAAGCTCCTCATGGGTCCTTGTAAAGGTAGTAAATATCTGAAGAGCCCTTGCAACATGGTCCAAGCTCAAACAGGAATACTTGATAAAAACCGCGTCAGTAAAGAAGCCTGCTTTGAACAAAACATCAACTGATACAAGCAGCATTAGGAGTTCGGAGAGGAAAAAGAATATCGCGTCGTCCTTGCATCCAATGCAATTTGCCGTCTTGACCATATCTTCGAATCGGCGATCATTTGAACGAGTTTCAAAGGCTGAAACATCAAAAACAGATCGGTCTGCATAAAACGATTGAGCAAAACGATATAAATAACCACCGGACAGCCCTGAATGATATCCGATTTCATACGAAAGGTCAGTGGCCTTTGAACAGAGAAGCTCCGGGGAGTCCTTGGTAAAGAGATGGATGGTAGAAAAGGTTGTATAACAGGGAACCTCACCGTAGTAGGTGATTCCGATATTGTTTCGAAACCGATTGAGAAGCGTTGGAAAGGGGCCTCCATAGAATTGTTTATTGAGTTGATCTATCACGGCTCGGGCTTCTGAAAGATAGTCATAGAAGTCCATTTTGTTCGAACTGAGAGACTTTGTCATATGCCGAATGCGAGTTACGCGTAAATCTTCTAGAGGTACATGAAGACCGAGTTTCTTATTAATGAAAGGAATCGCATCGTGTACAGCAACAGCTATGAACGGAAGCGCCGTGATATCAAGAGCGATTGCCTCATTGGGAAATTTTTCTGCATGTCTCACTATACGACCAATGAATAGGCCCTCGTCGATGATAATCCGCCAGCTAAACAGATCTCTGGAGTCAAGGTGGATATCTGGCATTGTTTATGCATACCCCGTTTCCCATGTCTAAGCCCGAAACACCCGTCGCAGACTCCGCCAAACCCGCTTACCAATACGACACCAGCTATCGCCTGGTCCAGAATCTCGGATTTAAACTCTCCTTCTCAATATGCTCGGCAAAGGCGACCCAGCAGCTTCTCCATTCCGTGTGAAATGTCTCAATATCTAAAGCGGAAAAGTTTTCTCCAATTGTCGAGGGTAAGACCGAGCCATGAGCGATTGCGTTTCTTTTATCTTAGAAGTCATCGATATGACTCCAGGCTCTTCCCAAAATTGGAGCGGGGTCACCCAAATCAAATACTTACCATACGACTGATAACAATTATACCGCTGCATGAAACATACGAACATAAGTACCCTATTAAAGTATGCACCGATAGCAGTAAGTCGGCACCGGTGCGATCAGGCAGTAGACGGCCAAGCTCCTTCACGAGAATCTAACTTAACAGAAACACTAGACTGAACCCAAGCTGACCAATCGAAAGCGAAGCCGGTTTCTTAAAACTGTCAACGCTTTTGTCATCGAAAATCTACCAGCGGTTGATAAATGCTGTCCGCCGATTTCCTCAAAGCAATTAAACTACTTTACTCACAAAAAGTAACGTACACCTATTATCATTGCCTCAAGCGCTGGCTAGATTTCAAATATGAGAGTGTCCGAGAACAGTTAGCTATTAGCCAACAGCCCATCGGATCCCATTCAATAGAAAGCTCGCTGGGCGTATAAGAGAAAGCCAAGAAGGCAGCCCGGCAAATGGCCCACTACTAGAAAGGATGGTCATGTACGCAGTTATTACTCGCACACGCTATAGATGAATAGTGGAGGGAAATATGGAAGAAGAAGTCGAGGGTATTCCATATAACCATTAGCTAGCAGACGTTAAAGTTCGTGAATCAGGCCACACAATATGTTTTCAGTTTCAGCTCCAGTCATAAACTGGAGCTATTTTTATCCGCCCATTGCTAATTGTTGTTCTTGAATATACCGAAGATTACTGAGCTCAGTTTAGAAACAGCCGACGGCTCCTGAACCTTTAGTCCGATCTCTTTGTTTATTTCATAGCCCCTATCAATTTTTAACTGATAAGT
>CALHDP010000061.1 GCA_938023085.1 uncultured Collinsella sp. | reverse complement strand
GCGCGAACGGCGCGCCTGTTTAGCGAAACTGGTGAAAAATAGATTGACGCTAACACGGGCTATGCGCTCGCGCGGGGCAGCGGGCGTGCGGCTCGTCGTCTCGGACGCCCACCCGGGGCTCGTCCGGGCGCTCGGCGAGGTCTTCCAGGGCGCCGCGTGGCAGCGCTGCGCCGTCCACCTCATGCGCGACTGCATGCGCGAGGCCGGCTCCTGGCAGCTCAGGCGCCGCGTGGGCAGGATCGTGTCGCAGGTGTTCCGCGGGCGCGAAGCCGCCACCGTGACGGCCATGTACCACGCGGCGTGCGACATGCTGGCGGGGTGCTGCCCGAGGGTGGCGGCGGTGCTGGAGGAGGCCGAGCCCGACGCGCTGGCCTACCTCGACTTTCCTCCGACCCACTGGAAGCGCCTGCGCACCAACAACGTGCAGGAGAGGACCAACCGGGAGATAAAGCGCAGGTCGCGCGTCGTGCAGGTGTTCCCCTCCACGGGCTCGCTGGCGAGGCTCGCGGGCGCGGTCATGTGCGAGCTGGACGAGATATGGCAGGAGTCCAGGTACTTCTCGGAGGCGAGGATGAACGAGCTCTACGACGACGGTCGCACTAGGGGAATCGACGGTCCCGTCGATTGGGCGCGGCTTGAGGTGGAGGCCAGGGGGATGCTCGAGTCCGGACTCGAGCTTGCGGACAGGGTCGAGGCCGCATAGGATATCAACCGTGTTCCAGATTCCAGGACGCCGGGCCGACTCGCTTCGGATCGGGCGCTACACCAACTTTCTCGACACTAACAGAAGACCGCCGGTCGCGTCGCGGCCGCCCTGGGCGGTATCAGGGAGGCCCTCGGCGCCGACGGGACGCGCCGCGTGTTTCGCGCCGTCCTCACCGACAACGGCGCCGAGTTCTCCGACGAGGCGGCGATCGCGGCGCTGCTCGGCGAGGGGCCGGGCGAGACGAGGCTGTTCTACTGCGATCCCTGGCGCAGCGACCAGAAGGGCGCCTGCGAGCGCAACCACGTCGAGATCAGGAAGCTGCTGCCCAAGGGCGCCGGAATCAGGTTCGACCGGCTCGTCCCGGCCGACCTGGCGCTGGCCATGTCGCACGTGAACTCCGAGCCCCGCGGCGCGCTCGGCTTCTCGACGCCCGCCCGCGCCTTCAGGGCGATGCTCGGGGAGGACGCGGCGGCGCTGCTGGACGCCTACGGCGTGGGGGACGTGCCGCTCGGCGACCTCGACCTGACGCCGGGGCTCATCGAGAGGGCGCGCGCAGAGAGGGGCGATGCCTTGCTGGCCTAGCCTGGAAGAAAAACGGAATAGACGGACCGACCGTCCGGCTGAGTCTGGGAAGAGGTGCCGGGCAGCGGGCGGAGCATGGCCACCGGGACCCATCGAAACACATCTCCACCGTTTCTTCAGCTGGGAAAACAGCGCCCCCGAGGCCCGGATGGGGGCTCGGGGGCGTTCGGTAAATGCAGAAGTGAGTTATCAGCTCAATATGTTCGGCTGCAATCGGAAATCAACCGATAATCTCATTCTCTCAGTTGCATTTTATGATAATCGTTAACAAAAAACGCTAGCATAAATACTAATGCCAACCCATAGGAAAGTGCACCGGTTAAACTCACTCCATTCATTCCTAATTGAGGCACAAGAATGAATGATAAGAGGATAGACATTGCAGACGCGGCAATGTTGCCGAAAAAACTTCCTCTAAAATCTCTAATTGACAGAAGCAAATCGTTAAAAAACCAGGCAAAAGCGGTGAAATACGTACAAATTAACACCATACCAAGTAAGTTTGTGTACGCAATTATCTTTGACCCGAACAAAATCGTCAGGATCGGGCGCGTAAAAACTAGCAAAAGCACCGATAAGCCAAAAGTAGCCGCGGATATATACACGACTACTTTCTTTAATAACCGAAGCCCTTTCCTTCTATCTTCATTGAATCGGGCTGCAAATTCCCCAAGCAATGGACTATATATATAGCCTGCTCCCATTTGAACAATGGTTGCCGGAGATGCTACCGAAGAATAGATTCCCAATGCCGCTGCTCCAAATGAAGCCGCCAAAGCCTGTTTTGGAATTGTCAGAACAGAGCTACTGCAAATCTGGGCAAGCACGATTGGGGTTAAGGACAACAGCACCTTAATAGATTTATTTAGATTTAATTTGAGCTTAATAAGCTCAAGTAAGCTTGCCTTCTTTTTGTCATAAAGAAATAAAACCATGATGTTTGCAATCGCTATGACTCCGACAGCAGCTTCAAGCGAATTGGTAACTGAAAGAGTAATTATGAACAAGAGAAGACTGCTGACACCCTGAATAATGTAAGAAATGCCGATGAAATCCATGCGCAGATGCTTTTGGTCAATTGCATGGAATCCTTCAATTAGGTTAACCGCCATTGAATATATCAGATAAAGCACAATAACGGGCAGTGATTGCAAGCTGCACGTTATAAGCGAATAAGCAATACCTAAAGCAAACGCTAAGGTGGTGCTTACCAAACGAAGTCCAAGGTACTCGCCAGTTTTTAATTCATTTTGGACGTCCGTTACCTGAATGGTTCGCAATCTAAACTCGGCAACTGGTTGAACAAGGCTTGAAATTGACATGGCTAATGCCAATCCGCCCGCAGCATCAAACCCATGCGAAAAACGGACGACAGCAATTGTTATTAGATAATTGCAGCAAAGTCGAATCACGGATCCAACGGAGTTCCACAACATATTCTGCTTAAGACTGAGTTTGCTTGACAATGTTTCCTAGCCTTACCGCTTGAGCCTACGTTTTTCGGTATTTAGCGCTTTTGAGAGAAGCTCACCGAGGATATTTAATCCAAATAAAGAGCAAATGATTCTTGCAAATTTAACTCGCGTCTGCGCATCATATTCCAGAATCCATAGATTTTTCCTCAGCTTCGCTATGTAATTAATTCTGTTCTGGTCGATTTTGGGCATTGAGAAAACATTTGCGACTAACAGCACGAATAAATATGCAACAAAATTATTCGCAACTATAATATTATGCGAGCTAATTGGTTGGGTCTCGATTGCAGATAGATGTTTATCGATAATGGATTCTATGGAATTCACTACATTCGCACAGTTAGCTTTACTGCTTGTGGATGATGCGGAGTTTCTTCTGTAGACGTAGTAGCTTGAATCAATCCATTTGATTGATTTGGCATAGTAAAGTAGTTTTAACGACCAATCACTGTCTTCATTATGCTTAAGGTTTACATCGAATTTTAAATTATTGGAGACAACCAGCTGCTTTTTCACGATTTTGCCACTGGCTGATGAATAATAATTATTCTCTTTCAGTAGAGAGAGGACGGCAGTTTTAAAGTCCAGTTCATTAATTGATTTGGATATAGGAACAACCGGAAGATTCAACTTGCCAACGTTTTCGATATACTCACCCATTGGCCAAGCGACGATATCAGGCTCATTATTGTTTTGTATTGTTGATTGCAATGCAGCAAAAGCATCGGAGCCTTCAATCCAATCGTCGTTGTCTATAAACATTATGTATGACCCCGATGAGAGCCTTATGCCGTCGTTGCGGGCGGCTGATGCCCCACCGTTCATAGGCCGTCTGTAATATTTGAATCGGTCATCATTTTCAGCATATTCCTTGCAAATTATTTCAGAGGAATCCGTGGAACCATCATCTATAAGAAGGGCTTCATAGTCTGTGAAAGATTGATATTTGACTGAATCAAGACAGCGGCGAAGATAATCGGCTGAATTATAAACTGGAATAATAATTGATAAATACATCTACGTCTTTCCACGGTCATTATGGTATGCGTTGCTAACAATAGTACCTAACTTTAAATTAGAGTTCACCTGCAGCATGATGCATTTTAAGGGGATATTCTTGATGCATCTTGATGCATATCTTGCATTCATTCAGAGCACAGCGGGGTAGCGGATGATTGGACGCTCTATTATGAGACGCTTATGATTAATTTCGTTACTTGCGCTATTCTTCTCTTTCCATTCCATAATGCTGTGAAGCGGTATTAACTGCGACTTGCTACTGTAAGGTTTTATTTTGAGGTTGATATGACAGACGATAGTGCGCTGACCCAGCTTAAAGCTGTTGAACTTTCTATTCTGAATGCAGTTGGTTTTCTTTGCGATAAGTTTGGAATTAAATGGTGGCTTGACGGGGGCACTTGCCTTGGCGCCATGCGCCATAAGGGGTTTATTCCTTGGGATGATGATATTGATATCGGGATGATGCGTTCTGATTACGATCGTTTTTGCAGCATTGCTTCTACTGAATTGCCTGACGGCTATTCCTTCCATGATTCTCGTAATTCTTCTGGTTATGCGGCGATGTTCTGTAAAGTCTATAAGGATGGCACTCGCTTCGAGAACCAGGAGGGGAGAGATTCCGGATCCGCTATGGGTATCTTCGTCGATGTC
The DNA here is from genome assembly GCA_938023085.1 of uncultured Collinsella sp. Taxonomy (GTDB): domain Bacteria; phylum Actinomycetota; class Coriobacteriia; order Coriobacteriales; family Coriobacteriaceae; genus Collinsella. The sequence goes on along the minus strand of CALHDP010000061.1, from coordinate 29,158 downwards.
TTTCCATACGACTATCTATACGAGGAGCCTGAGATTAGATCTCGTCAGCTCAAACTTGCTTTGAATGCTCAGCGCCGTTCTTACCTATATCATTCTGGGAATATCACTGTTCCTCATCGAGGCTTCCTTGGCTTTATCGAAAAAGCTGGTTGCAAGGCGCTGCATTTTATTGAGAGAGCGTTCAATAAGGACCCCCTTGAGTATCAGCGCCAGTTCAATCGCGCTATTCCTGATAGCAGTGTTGGCGCTGTTGGCAGGGAGTGTTTAACTCTTGCTTGGCCAAATATGAATCCTGTTTCGGTGGATGACATTTTTCCTCTTGCCCAAGCGGAGTTTGAGGGAGAACTCTATCCGGTTCCGAGGCTAACCGACAAGTATCTTACAACGATGTATGGGGATTGGCGTGCCATTCCCAAAGAGGAAGACCGCCATACTCATTTACCCCTTCTAATTGACTTTGGGAATGGGGAGATTTGGGAGTCCAAGAAATAGTATGAGATCTCGCTACGTTCTTTTTTCCGCACTTTATCCGCCTCATATGGGCGGCATTGAAAACTTTACCTATAACTTGGCGCACGCACTCGTTGATCGCGGCAATGAGGTGTTGGTGGTTACGAACGATACAAATGGTTTAGGTGCCGGTATTACCGATGAAGACGGGGTAGGTGTTCTTCGCCTGCCCTGTTTTCCCTTTTTTGCGGGACGTTTTCCCGTTCCTAAAATAAATGCTTTGTCACGTAATTTGTGGAAGCGCATTGAGTGTCAGCAACTCGATGGCGTGCTCGTAAATGCTCGTTTCTACATTCATTCGCTTGACGGCATTAGGTTTGCAAAGAGTCTGAGGATAACACCTGTTGTTCTTGATCACGGCTCTGCTTTTCTTTCATTTAGCAATCCGGTGATTGATCCTTTGGTCCGTACATATGAGCGCCTAATAACGGCCTTGGGCAAGCGGTTCCATCCAGACTATTATGGCGTTTCGAGCAAGAGTGTTGAGTGGCTTAGGTCTTTTGGTATTGCAGCAAAGGGAGTTATCCCCAACTCAATCGATGCTAAGTCATTCAGAGAGATGTCGTCGGGGCGAGACTTTCGTAATGAGCTTGGTGTAGGCGCTGAGTCCTTCTTGGTCTGTTTTGTAGGGCGGCTAATTCCTGAAAAAGGCATCAAGGCCATTCTTGAGGCTTCGAGAAGTCATAGGCTTGTCGAAGCTGGCGTCGTCTTTGTTCTGGCGGGTGATGGTGCATTATCAAAAGAAGTTGATGATGCTCAAGGTGAATCGCTTAGATGGGTTGGACGGCTTTCATCTTCCGACATCTCCTCACTCCTTCAGCAGTCCGATCTGCTGTGTCTCCCTACACGGTCGGAGGGCTTTGCTACAACTTTGCTAGAGGCTTCTTCGTGCGGGTGTCCTTCTGTTGTTACGGATGTGGGCGGGGCGCGAGAGCTTTTTCCAAACGAGCATTTCGGAACAATTATTAGCTCTATGGATTCCGATAATGTTGAGCAGGCCATCTATTCGCTTGTCAAAAACCCTGATAAGTTGGCTGAGCAGTCTCGTTTATGTCGACGCATGGTTGAAAATGAGAGTTCATGGGATAAGACGGCGTCTTTGGTTGAAAAAGTGCTTTCTGGAACTAATGGGTAAAACGATCGCATGTCACCATTGCTTCTCAAGAACATCATCGTCACGGGCGGCTGCGGCTTCATCGGCAGCAACTTCGTGCACTACGTGGTGGACAACCACCCGGGCGTACATGTTACCGTCCTGGACAAGCTGACCTACGCCGGCAACCCCGAGAACATCGCGGGGCTGCCCTCCGACCGCGTGGAGCTCGTCGTGGGCGACATCTGCGACGCCGGGCTGCTGGACAGGCTCGTCCCGGGCCACGACGCCATCGTGCACTACGCCGCGGAGTCCCACAACGACAACTCCATCTCGGACCCCGAGCCCTTCCTGCGCACCAACGTCGAGGGCACCTTCCGCCTGCTGGAGGCCGTGAGGAAATACGGCATCCGCTACCACCACGTCTCCACCGACGAGGTCTACGGCGACCTGGCGCTGGACGACCCCGCCAAGTTCACCGAGGAGACGCCGTACCACCCGTCCTCGCCGTACTCGAGCACCAAGGCGTCCTCCGACATGCTCGTGCGCGCATGGACCCGCACCTACGGGCTTCGCACCACGATCTCCAACTGCTCCAACAACTACGGCCCCTACCAGCACGTGGAGAAGTTCATCCCCAGGCAGATCACCAACATCATCGACGGGGTCAAGCCGAAACTCTACGGGAAGGGCGAGAACGTCCGCGACTGGATCCACAGCGAGGACCACTCCAGCGCCGTCTGGGACATCCTCACCAAGGGCCACATGGGGGAGACCTACCTCATCGGAGCCGACGGCGAGAAGAACAACATCACCGTGCTGCGCATGATCCTCGAGGCGATGGGCCGCGACCCCGAGGACTTCGACTGGGTCGCAGACCGCCCCGGACACGACCGCCGCTACGCCATCGACAGCACGAAGCTCCAGCGCGAGCTGGGCTGGAGGCCGGCCCACACCGACTTCGCCGAGGGGCTCAAGCAGACGATCGACTGGTACGTCGCCAACGAGTCCTGGTGGCGCCCGGCCAAGGAGGCCACCGAGGCGCGCTACCGAAGGCCATTCCATTCATTCTTTGTGTCAGGCTAAGACTAGGAGGGCTTGTTGGGGCTTTTACTCCAGCGTGCATCTGATTTTTACTGGCTGGATTCCGCGAGCGAGCTGTCGCACTTGTAATTCTTGCCGACAACGGCTTGGCCGCATTTTGAGTTTTATTAAGGTGCCTATGGTATCTGAAGACTGATATGGATGCTGTTAGGAGTGCAAACAGCCGTAAATTTGCTATCGTACTAAGAGTTATCATCTATCTTGTTTATCGAATGTATAAAGAATCACCTAGATGATGCCGTAAAGCATCATGTTGATATTAAAGGACGGTTCGTACGTGACGAATTTGCCAAAAGTTCTTGTTGCGATTCCTGCTTATAACGAAGAGGAATGCATAGAGGGCACTATTCTTGAACTAAAGAGAGTGGCCCCGGATTTTGACTTCGTCGTCATTAACGACGGCTCTCGAGATTGCACTCTCGAGCTTTGTACGAATTTGGGATGCAATGTTATTAATATGCTAATTAACTGCGGCTTGACGGTTGGATTTCAAACGGCAGCTTGTTATGCGCTGGAGAATGATTACGACTACATGGTTCAATTCGATGCGGATGGACAACATCGGCCTGAGTATATTTCGGAGCTTGTTTCGAAGGCTCAATTTGACAACGCTGACATAGTAATTGGTTCTCGTTTTTTGTCGATGCGTAAAGATATGTCAATGCGCATGTTTGGTTCGAGAATGATTACTTTCCTTATTAAAATGTTAACTGGTAAAAGGATTAGTGATCCTACGTCTGGATTTCGACTTTTCAACCGAGACGTTTTAAAAGAATATTCCTGCAACGATGCGCTTAATCCTGAACCCGAGTCCATTGCCTTCTTTATCAAGCAAGGTTATAAGGTATCGGAAATACAGGTATCCATGCGCGAGCGGCAGGGTGGAGAGAGCTATTTAAATCCAATTAGGTCGATTCAATACATGGTTCGAGTATTTGTCACGCTTCTTATTGTTCAATGGTTTAGGTGATTGCATGTCAACTTCCTTGCGCGTGTTTCTTGTTGCCTGCGCTGTGATTGTTTTTATTTTCGTTGTACACAACCTCAAAAGATGCAGAATGCAGGTTTTGGATTCTGTTTTTTGGCTTTTATTTAGCACGAGCTTCGTGGTGCTTGGCGTTTTCCCGGAAATTGCCTCATTTTTTTCAAACTTGTTGGGATTTATGTCTGCATCAAATCTTGTCTTTCTATATGTTTTAGCAGTCCTAGTGGTTCGTGATTTCAGAATTTCGTTACGACTGTCAAAGCAGGAAGAGCGCCTTAATTCGCTAGTTCAGGCTGTGGCGCTTGATGCAAAGAGGAAATGAAGCAGTTTGGTTTATTCGATACTATATTGAGTATCTTAACGTGTCTTAATTTTTTGCTAAGACTCTCTTGGTGTCTTGGCATCTCATTCATCCTTTTTGCTTCTCTTTATGGCTGTTTTGCTTTGTATAGCATATGATCTCTCGCATATGATCTCTCGGGCGTTGTCCATTTGAAATAGAATTAGTTTTAGAATCGTTTATTCACTTCGTTCGTGAGGTATTTCATGAGTTGGTCGATGTTATTCGGCGAGGCTTTTGTTGTCGCCGTTGTTTTGATTTTGCCAGGCATGTTGGCTTCGCGGGCATTTGGTGTTCCCTTTAAACAATCTCTTTCCTTTGGTCCTGTAATCACTGTCTTCTTTTTGGTCTTTATGGGCATCGCTCTCCGGTTTATTGGCGTTGCCGAGGGCTATTTTGCTTTATTGATTTCGTTGTTCTTTTTTGCTGCGGTCAGTGGCATGGCGTGTTTTTTTCGATTTCACGGACGACGCGCCTTTTTTGACACCGATATCCTTACTCTACTGCCATACCTGTGTGCCCTTGGCTTGTCCGTTCCTGTGACGGTTTATCTTTTTGTTCGCGGTATTGGCTTGCCAGATAACTTTCTTCAGGTATATGACAATTCGTTTCATTTGAGTGTTGTTCAGAGTATGAAGCATGCCTCTAGTTATTCGATTCTATCTATTGGGTCCTATCTCGAGGCTGGTTCCAAAGTGTTCAGCCCTAATGCAAGTGCTGGTTTTTATCCCGCCGCTTGGCATATTGTTGCCGCTTTGGTTGCGCGTGCTTTTGATATTTCTGTCATGGCGTCAATTAATCTCACTAACTTTGTGTTTGTTGCTTTCGTATTGCCTTTAGGTGTCCAGTCTTTAATTGCAGTTCTTACCAAGGGCGATGTGCAAAAGGGCATTTGCGCCGCGGTTGTTACACTTGGTGCGATTGCTTTTCCTTGGACTCTGCTTTACTGGGGCCCCGTTTACCCTAATTTCGCAGCGTTCTGTACTATTCCTGCTGTTGCCTCCGTTTTTATTTGGTTTATGCAGGGCTTTGATGAGCGTCGTTCTGTTTGTTTGGCTGATCGTCCCGTCTTGGTTGCCATGCTTTTTGGTTTGGCGTCTCTCGTGTCCTTGCAGCCGAATGCGTTATTCACGCTCGGTATTCTTTTAGTGCCTTCGATTGTTCTTTGCTTGGGGGGCCTATTTGAACGCCAGCTGCTTCGCATCCAATCGATCTCGGTTAAGTTTGCCTATTATGCGTCACGCGGCATTGTGCTTTTGGCTGTTGCTGTCATCTGGTTTTTAATGACGAAAGCAAGTTTTTTGCAGGGAGTCATCAACTTTCACTGGCCTTCATTCACTTACATCTTTGATGCTTTATGGAGGGCATTCTCGTTCTCCTTTAATGAAAGTACGCCATGTATTCTTCTTGCGTGCCTGGTCGTTCTTGGTAGCTTTTGCGCGCTGGGCAACAGGTCCTACCGAGGCTATTTCTTTGTATACCTTTTTTCGATAATGCTGTTTGTTGTCGATGCTACTCAGGAAGGCTTTATCAGACATTTTCTTACGGGCTTTTGGTATACGGACCAATATCGTGTAGCTGCGATGACCGCGCTGTTTAGCATTCCGCTTTCGACGCTTGGTCTCGACTTTATCTTGAGAAAAGTTCAGAGCGCATTTTCCGTTTCTGTTGGGATGGACCGTTCTGCCAGGTATCTCCCCCAGGCGCTCTGCATCGTCCTGATTGCCTGCGGCTTGTTTTGGCCCGAAAGTGTCAACCCGTCCATTAACAACTATTCCCCGGTCGGATTTACTAAAAGCGTGCTTAATTACATGTATAGCATCTATGATGTCGATAATAATCTGACGTCCGATGAGTTGGCGTTTCTTGGCGAGGTCAAGCAAATGGCCGGTGATGAGCTGATTATCAACAATCCCTTTGACGGCAGTGTCTACGGATATGCCGCAAACGACCTTAATCTTATGTATCGAAAGTTCAGCTCCTTTGGCAAGGGCGAGACGGCGGTCAGCAAGCAAATCCGCCATGGACTCGACCGCATTTCTTATGATTCGCTGATTGCGCGCGACGTTAAACAGTCTGGTGCTAAGTATCTTCTTGTTCTGGATTATGGCGAGAACGGTCGTGAGGGCGTAGATATGCCGGGCTATCACAAGTCTGGCTGGACGGGCATTGATTCGGTTAATGATTGCACCCCCGGCTTCTCACTTATTTTAAGCGAGAAAGATATGCGCCTCTACTCAATTGAATAGAGGCGCTGTCCTCAATGCGGGGGTATTTAGGTTTTATCGTCCCGCTTGACTCTTTTGTCTTGACTGGAAATACCATTTTGAAATCGGGCGTGGAAGCATGTATAGGATGCTCGTGAGCAGTGCAATGATAGCGAAACGGACAATCAGATATCCGATCCACGGCGTTAGTGGAAGGCTCTCGACGATTCCAGAAACGTATTGATAAGGAAACACATTCAACTCAATAAGGTGCATGCAGAAGAGCGGGAGTGTGTACTTTCCGATCCAGGCAATGGGTTTCGTGACGCTTGGAATATGCTTGCAAGCCGTTTGACATAGCTTGAGTATTACCAATGAGCCAAAAATGCCTCCGATGACATCCTGTGTCCCGTTAACGTAGGTGTTTGTTACCATGTAGAGCTTTCCAAAGCGTAGGGCTGAGTAGCCCCAGATTCCCGCCATGAATAACCAGCAGATGGGCTCAATCGAGTTCTCTTCAAGCAGGGCATGCTTTTTAATAATCTGTCCAATGTACAAAAAGAGCGTTGCACTCAAGGCCTGAAGGATACTCCAGGGAAGCCAAATGATTTGGGCCAAAACGTTGCCGCAGAAGAAGAGACCCAGAACTAAAATCGCGGGATGGCGAAATTGGTTTACGACTGCCAGGAGCATTTTGCCAAAGAACAGCGCGAAGAGATACCAAAGGGCACCAATGGCGGATACGAATGCCGGGGTTGCGGGTGTGATTCCTCCGCATCCGTAAAGACCTGCCATAAACCAGTGGCTTGCTATCTCTGCCGGGTTAGTCTTCCCCGTTAAGATTGCCCCTAAGAATGAGCATCCAATAACGCCTATACAAGTAATCAGATAAGGCATCAGAAGCGATTTGGCATTCTTTCTAACGTAGTCGGGTGTGAGTTTAGCCTCGGGCTTGCTGAAGAATCCACTGACAATAAAGAAGAGAGGCATATCAAATGAGTAGAAAGCGGAGGCAAGCCGGTCTGGTGTCCCCAGATATGTTGAGTGGCCAATGATGACACCGGCAAGTGCTATTGCTTTTGCGACATCAAACTCGGGATATCTTTTTTTCACTGAATACTCCTTATCGGGGATCGAAATTATTTGAACGTCCTTGTCCGTTCACGCCGTTAACGTGGGCATTTCCATAAATGTTTAACTGCTTGTATTGAGTTTAGCTTACGGTCTCCTTGTTTGCAGGGTGCAGTCTTTGGGGATTCGGTCTCGTTCGAGGCCATTTGTTATAATCAATTCATTTGAGTTGCATATCATATGTGTCATGCTTGCATAGGAGTCATTGTGTCGCAAAACCAGCCACTTGTATCGGTTCTCGTGCCCATCTGTAATGTCGAGAAATATCTCGACGAGTGCCTCAGCTCTCTGCAGAATCAGACACTTAAGGATATTGAAATCATTTGCATCAATGACGGCTCTACGGATTCTTCCTTGGAGATCATCAATGGATTTGCGTCTGAAGACCCCCGATTCGTTGTTATTGATAAGCCAAATTCCGGCTACGGCGACTCCATGAATCGTGGTCTTGAAATCGCCAAGGGTAAGTATATTTCTATTCTTGAGTCCGACGATTTCTTGGATGCCGATGCGCTTGAGTTTATGGTTCAGCAGGCCGAGGACAACGAGCTCGATCTTTTTAAATGCAATTTCTGGCTCTATTGGTCGTCTCGCGATAGTTCAAGGCTTAATCGTCATGACGTCTATTTTCCCGCGATGAGTCAAGAGCTGATCGGCATGGGCGTACATAAGCCCATCGATGCGCCCGACGCATTCTGGGCCAAGCCTTCCATTTGGTCTGCACTGTATCGTAAGGACTTTCTGTCTTCCAATAACATCTCGTTTCTTCCTACTCCAGGAGCGTCCTTCCAGGACACGAGCTTCACTTTTAAGGTCCTTGCCTGTGCACAGCGCGCTATGTATTCGGGAAAAGCGTTCCTGCACTATCGTCAGGATAATGAGCATTCTTCGGTGAACAATCCGGGCAAGGTGTTTTGTGTTTGCGATGAGCATCATGAGATGTCGCGCTTCCTAAATGAGGACCGCCCTGATCTCAAGCCGGCGCTTGATCCCATTCGTGCCAAAGTGAAGTTCTATAACTACGATTGGAACCTTAACAGGCTGGCGCCTGAACTTCGTCGCGATTTTATTAGCGTCTTTTCGAATGAAATGGCTGAAGAGTTGCAGGTGAATAACATTATTTGTGCCGAAGCTCCGTTTGACCGCTACGGCTTTAATCCTGGTGAGTTTGCTCGTGTAAAGGATTTTGCCGAGAACGCTGATCTTCTTAAGGTCCAGTATTCGCTTACGGGCTCCGGTAAGCTCAATACGATTTGCGAATATTTTGCAGCTGGCGGCTTCTCTATGGTAGCTCGTATGATGAAGAGAAAGCTCCGCCGTTAATATGTCTGATTTATATTGTCCGTTGCTGTCAATCGTTGTCCCTGTTTATAACGTCGGTGGCTATCTGCTGGATACCCTCGATTCGATTGCGGTTCAGTCATACAACAATATCGAGGTCATTTGTGTTGATGACGGATCTACTGATGGTTCGAGCGAGCTGCTCGACCTGTATGCTTCTCGCGATTCCCGATTCGTCATCTATCATGAAATAAACCGAGGGGTTTCTGCTGCTAGAAATTATGGTATCGATAAGGCGCACGGTGAGATTATCCTCTTTGTGGATGCCGACGATCTGCTAAAGCCCAGCGCCTGTGAGGTCATTTGCAAGGCGTTTGATGATGAGCAACTGGTCGATATCCTTAAGTTTTCTGCTGATCCCTTCCCGGCTGAGCTCGCCAATCCGTGGCTTACATCGACCTTAACATTGGACGATGAAGTCTATTCCGGCTACAGCGATAAGCTTGTCTTTTATGCTAAGACTAGGCCTTTTCCGTGGAATGGAGCTTATCGTCTTTCTTTCTTGCGCGATCATGGGCTCTATTTTCCTGTTGGTCTGACCCTTGGCGAGGACCAGGTGTTTTCCTTTGCCACGCTAGGAAGATCTTCTCGCACAAAGCTGCTTTCTGACTCGTTGTATGACTACCGTCTGTCCCGCAAGGATTCGGCAATGTGTTTGATGGCACAAGATGAGAAGCTGCGCCTTCAGAAGCATCTGCAGGTTGTTGATTGCATCATGGCGGATTGGGATAAGCAGGGGAGATTCGAAGGCGAGTCGGGCCGCTCTATGTTGCTTTTTGTTGCGGATTTCCTCGTGTTCGATCTGCTTAATATCAAGAATCAGACAGATCGAGAGGAATTGCTGCAAGGGTTGCAGCGCGTACTTTCGAAGTATTTGTCGATTGATGATATTGGACAGTTGCTGGCGAGCGATAGAATCCTAAAGTTCTATCAACAGCTACTTGCCCAAGACGGTCCTGTTTCGTTTGGTGCATCCAGTGTATATTCATTTGTCGCTCAACTAAAGGGATATAAGGCGGCGGTGTTTATGCTGATCGATCGAGCTAAATCTTTTCTTCTTACCGCCTGCGGCGTTTCGTCCACGGAGGACATGAAGGATGGCTTATTTGAGGATGCGCCTTCTATCTCCGAGGCGATTGAGGCGCTTAAATCTCGCTCATAATTCGTTTTATGGTAATGGTGCTGTTCGCGAATTGCGGCTATTGAAGCTCTAAAGGAGGGTGGTCGGGATGTTACTCCCAACCACCCTTTTATCATGTAAGTTGCTATGAAACTCTGTTCACTGTTAAACGGCCTAGCATGCGGTATTCTGACGATACTGTTTAAGCTTTACCTGGATGGGCCCAATGATGAAGGGGTCCACGACCGATGCCACCGCTAGCGCCAGTCCGTAGGCCAGCGCTGTCGCCAATATCTATGTGGCTATCCTAAGTGGCCATGAAAGCGTCGAATATCCGCCATCTAGTACGCCGTTATAGATAACAGATGTGGCAAGCTCAATCGTTGCGTATTGCAAGAGATAAATTGAATAGGATCTTTTTGCAGTCCACTCAATGATGTTCGAGAACGTTTGCGAGTGTAGCTTGATGCCATTAAACGCAACAAATATTGCAACGGTCACGATTACCCAGTTAAAACTCGGATCGGACCTTTCGAAACCAAAATATGCGCTCACAATATCGAAGATGAAAAAAAGAATACCTATTGACTTAATAAACCTAGTTTCCCGCCTGTCTAATAATGGCGTTACACGCTTAACGAAATACCCCAAGCAAAAGAACGTGAAATACGTTCCCCCAAGCAGCGATCGCGGTATGATACGCTGAAACGTGCTTACGGCTGCTGCAAGGGTTATATGCTGAGAGTTTATGAGCAAAGAGTTTGCTGCGCATGATAGTCCGCCCCATGCGTAGATTCCTAAGGTTACGAACAGGGCAATTTTGCAGGTACGGTCATCAAGTGCTTCGAACATTTTTGCCAATACTGGCGCAATAATAATATATGGAATGAGCGCTGGAACAAACCACCAGCCACCTTGGACAAGGCTACTGGTGTATCGGATGTAGTTGGTATCCTGAAGTGAGCCAGTCACTACTTTATAGGTGTACAGAAGCCCAGCATACACAAAGATGGGTAGCAGCAACGACAGGGCTTTTCCAAAGAGATAGTCCTTGTAGCTTTTCTTTAGAGGTTTCAGTGCGAAATAGCCCGACAGGCAGAAGAATATCGGGTCGCAAATAATGGCGCCTGTGCCTACTATCACGCCAGCGTTAATGCCGCGAAAACTGCCCAGTTGCGGTGCGATGTGAACAACAACAACTAAAAACATTGAGAGGGCTCTTAGAAGATCCCAGTTTGTAAGGCGCTTATTAGTGTTCATTGAAGCCTACTCACCTATTGAATTGCGCGTTTTGTATACCTGAAGCTCCCATTGTTTCTTTTCGACCTTGGCGACCGAGTCGAGGATGAAGCCCGTTGCCAGGCTGAGGCCGCACAGGAACATGAAACACGCGGCGAGCATGGCAGTTGGGAAGCGGGGAACCAGCCCGGTGTGGAAATACTCTACGATGATGGGGATGCCGAGCGCGAGGCCGATGGCGGCGAAGATCAGGGCGATGAGGCTGAAGAATTTGAGCGGTCGGTAGTCCTTGAAGAGCGTGACGATCATGGCGATGACCTTGATGCCGTCGCCGACCGTGTCGAGCTTGGACACTGAACCAGCGGGGCGGTCCCGGTACTCCACCGGGACATCCTTAATTCGCCAACGGTGATCGACGGCGTGGATGGAGAGCTCGGTCTCGATCTGGAAGCCCTCGCTCAGGACGGGGAACGTCTTGACGAACGGCTGACCCATGGCGCGGTACCCCGTCATGACGTCTTCGAAGCTGTAACCGTAGATCCACTTGATCATGGCGCGGACCAGGTTGTTCCCGAAACCGTGGAAGGCGCGCTTGTTTTCCTCGGTGTAAGTGCCGTTGGAGAGGCGGTCGCCCACGGTCATATCCGCCTCTCCCGCAAGGATAGGGTCGCAGAGCGCTCGGGCTGCCTCGGCGGGATACGTGTCGTCGCCGTCGACCATGAGGTAACAGCCTGCGTCGATGTCGCGGAACATCTGACGGCACACGTTGCCCTTTCCCTGGCGCGGTTCGAGTCGCACCGTGGCGCCGTGCTCCAAGGCAATCTGGGACGTCCCATCGGTTGAGTTGTTGTCGTAGACGTAGACCGTGGCTCCGGGGAGTTCGCGGTGGAAATCGTCTATGACTTTACCTATGGTGACGGCCTCGTTATAGCAGGGAATGATAACCGCTGTGTTTGTATAGTCCAAGATGAATGCCCCCATAACTTATTACGGGTTGTTAGTATACCTGTCGCCAGATGCCTGTATTTGATATGGGGTACTTTTCCAGATTTGCATCGCTGGGTTAGTTGCCGTCTTTGAAGGCTATACTTTCCACTGTTATGAATTACGAGACAAGGAGATGGTCCGTGACTGACAGCGTAGATAGTCAGAAAGCGGTGGCTAAGCCGGCCTCTCACGCTAAAAATGATTTCGAAAAAGACAAATACATCCTGAGGCAGCTTGTCACTAAGGATTTTAAGATTAAGTATCGTCGCAGCGTTTTGGGTGTTGCGTGGTCGGTACTCAATCCACTTCTTATGATGGTCGTCATGTCCATTGTGTTCTCGACCATTTTTGGTCAGAGCCGCAATGGTTCCATAACGCCCGAGATGTATCCGCTGTACCTGATTGTCGGCAACATTACGTTCTCGGTTATGTCCGAGTCGACGAACCAGGCACTCATGTCCATCATCGCGGCGTCGTCCTTGCTTAAAAAGGTTAAGGTTCACCGCTGGGTGTTCCCGGTTCAGAAGGTGCTGTTCTCGCTCGTTAACTTTGCCTTCTCTCTGGTTGCCGTCGCGCTGGTTATGCTGTGGTTCCATGTTCTTCCTACCTGGCATTTAATCTTGCTGCCGGTTTGCCTGTTTTTGCTTATGTGCTTTTGCATGGGCTTGGGCATGATGCTCTCGGCGCTTGCCGTATTTTTCCGTGATGTTATGCACCTGTGGACCGTCGTTATCACCGCGTGGATGTATCTGACGCCTATTTTCTGGACCACCGATTACATTAGCCAGATGGCCCATTGGATTCAGGTGTTGGTTGTTGTGAATCCCATGTACAACTACCTGCAGTTCATGCGCGATATATTCTTGTTTAACACGATGCCTTCCATGTTAACGCTAGGATTTTGCGTGTTCTGGGCCGTTTTCGCTTTAGTTGTTGGTTACGCCGTGTTCCATAAGACCGAGCACAAGTTTATTCTCTATATTTAAGGAGCGCTGTTATGTCTGCGACTACGGTTGATTACAGCAAGCAGCCTCTTGCTGTTGAGGTTAAAGACGTCACTATGATCTTCAATATGGCGTCTGAGTCTTTGACGAACCTCAAGGAATACTTTATTAAGCTTGCAAAGCACGAGCTCTTCTTTGAAGAGTTCCGCGCGCTTAAGCACATCTCCTTTAATGTTCATCGTGGCGAGGTTGTCGGTCTGGTTGGTACCAACGGTTCCGGCAAGTCTACGATGCTTAAGATTATTGCTGGCGTTCTGGAGCCCAGTGAGGGCGAGGTTAAGGTTCACGGCAACATCGCCCCGCTCATCGAGCTGGGCGCCGGCTTTGATCCCGAGCTTACAGCACGCGAGAATATCTACCTTAACGGCGCTCTGCTTGGTTATACCAAGGAGTTTATTGACGCGAGCTTCGATGACATCATCGAGTTCGCCGAGCTTAAAGACTTTGTCGACATGCCGCTCAAGAACTTCTCTTCGGGCATGGTTGCTCGTATTGCCTTTGCTATCGCTACTATTACCGAGCCCGATATCCTTATTGTTGATGAGACGCTTTCTGTTGGCGACGTGTTCTTCCAGCAGAAATGCGAGCGTCGTATTCAGCATTTTATTGAGAGCGGTGATGTAACTGTGTTGTTTGTTTCTCACTCCATGGAGCAGGTTGAACGCATTTGCCAGCGTGCGGTTTGGATCGAGAAAGGCGACCTGCGCATGGATGGTCCCGTCGATGAGGTGTGCAAGGCATACCACGACCAGTTTAAGTAGGTTATAATTTGTTTTACTGTGTAGACACGCTATTGGCGTGCTTGCATGGCTTTATGCTCCATTAGCTCAGTCGGATAGAGCAGGGGACTTCTAATCCCAAGGTCGACGGTTCGAATCCGCCATGGAGCACCTGTATTTATCGAGCCGTCAAACCGACGGCTCTTCTTTTATGGAGTTGCTGATGGGCACATTTTCGTCTGTTCGTATTGAGGCAAATTCCGATCTTCTTGAGACCGGTTTATCTGGTGCAGACGATCACCATTCCTTAAAACGAGTACTTACGTACGGAACGTTTGATCTGCTTCATTATGGCCACATTCGCCTTCTTCAACAGGCATCTAAGCTCGGCGACTATCTTATCGTTGGGCTCTCAACTGATGAATTCAATGCTCTAAAAGGGAAAAAGAGCTTCTATTCCTATGATGTACGACGTGAGATGCTCGAAGCGCTGCGTTATGTTGACTTAGTAATTCCAGAAGACAATTGGGATCAAAAGCCTCGGGATATAAAGATGTATCACGCTGATGTTGTGTGCATGGGAGGCGATTGGGCTGGCGACCCTCGCTTTGAATCATTGAAAGATATTTGCGATGTTGTCTACTTGAATCGAACTCCTGGAATTTCAACTACTGAGGTAAAGGGCAAGCTTGCTCAATAAAATCGCCCCGTGTATTGCATGGTAAACACGGGGCGATTTTTTACCATTAATCAAGCAGGCGTTTCATGGCAAGATTTGAGGACCCATTTTCCAGCTCGTTATGATTGACGTGTTGGAAGTGGCTGTTAATGTCATTTGGAAGCTCGTAGATATCTCCATAGCGGCTCCAGAGGAATAAATCGGGGTTATTCGGCTCCTCGAGCTGGGTTCCCTCAAACGCTATGGCTTTAGTGGGGAAGAGATCTGCAATGGGGTAGACCCATTGTTTCTGCTTTCCATCATCAAGGTTATCGATAGCCCATATGATGCCCTTGGCGTGCTCCTTTTCGCATATGATTCGGGCCGCTTTGGACTTTTCGAGGCATCGGTCGTAATGCTTCTGAATCAGGCTATTGTTCTCGCCTGAGTAATAAGGCTCGTCATTCCAGAATGCCAGTGCTCTGTCGGACTCCATTTCTTCGACCATTTGAACACGGAGTTTTCGCTGTTCTTCGGCGAATTTGTTGTCAGTTGACGTGGCCCAGTCATAAATAAACAAATCCAGAAAACAGGGTATATTTTCATCATTATAAAGAAATCTAACTTGTCGACAGTGGGCAAAACGGTCGTAAGCAATTGAAATTCTATAGCGGTTGTCATCTTCAACGATGTTGTATAGCTTATTTAAATCATCGCGCATGATTCCAAGGTCGGTATCATCGTCCCAGGGAATGAATCCTTGATGTCTAATGGCTCCGATAAGTGTTCCGAAATTAATCCAATAATTGATGTCGTTCTCTTTGCAGAGAGTGTTGAATTCCTCCAACAGTTTTCCGCATCCAAGCTGCAAAAGTCTTAATCCGCCAGTTGCCTTGGGGAGATCTTTAAAGAAACGCTCCTTTGCCTCTTGGATAGTTTCTTCCGGTCGCTTATATTCTTCCCACGCAAAAATTTTCATATGCTCGTCATGGGCATCGAGGTTCTGTGCAATCGACTCAATAATTGGAATTGCCATATTGTCGAACTTGTAGTTGATGTTCATGTTGATGCCGCTGTCGGCGACTTCAATGCGATGATAAATTCTATCTAGCTCTTCTCGCAGCCTATTAATGTCGTCATGCATAGCGTGAAGCGATCTGGATGATGCTGGCAAAAATTGTTTGATAATGTTGAGCATTGGATACTCCTTTCAATGGAATTATCTTTTTGAACAATCCGAGCGATGATTTGCTAGTAAAGTCGTAACATCTTCGCCAGTCTATAGAGTCATTTAGTAGTGACTTGGGGTCTCTTGTCCTTTACGCCTCCGTCGGCTCCGCGCCCAGCTCGTTGCGGACGAGCTCGAAGGCGGCGGCGATGGCCTTGTCCATGTCGTAGTACTTGTAGCCGCCCAGGCGACCGGCGAAGACCACGTCGCCCTCCTGCGCCGCCAGCTCCTCGTACTGCCTGTACAGGGCCTCGTTCCTGGCGTCGTTGATGGGGTAGTAGGGCTCGTCGCCGGGCTTCCAGTCCGCCGGGTACTCGCGCGTGATGACGGTCTTGTCCTGCGTGCCGAACTCGAAGTGCTTGTGCTCGATGATGCGGGTATAGGGGACCTCTCGCTCTGTGTAGTTGACCACGGCCACGCCCTGGTGGTCGGCCTCGTCGAGCGTCTCGGTCTCGAAGCGCAGGCTGCGGTACTCGAGCGTGCCCAGCTTAAAGTCGTAGAACGCGTCGATGGGGCCGCAGTAGATCGTCCTGGCGGCGATATCTGGCTCGGCGGCGGCCAGCTCCTTGTACTCCACGCCGCAGCGCACCTCGACGCCCTCGAGCATGTTGGCGACCATCTTGGTGTAGCCGCCCATGGGGATGCCCTGGTAGCGGTCGTTGAAGTAGTTGTTGTCGTAGGTGAAGCGGCAGGGGAGGCGCTTGATGATGCTGGCGGGCAGGTCCTTGCAGTCGCGGCCCCACTGCTTCTCGGTGTAACCCTTCACAAGCGTCTCGAAGATGTCACGGCCGACGAGCGACAGCGCCTGCTCCTCGAGGTTTGCCGGCTCGCCGATGTTCTCGGCGGCCACCTGCTCGGCGATCTTGGCCTTGGCGTCGGCAGGCGTGACGACGCCCGGCCACATCTTGGCGAAGGTGTTCATGTTGAAGGGCATGTTGTACATGCTGCCGTGGAAGTTGGCGACCGGCGAGTTGACGTAGTTGTTGAACTCGGCGAAGCGGTTGACGTAGTCCCAGACGTCCCTCATGGAGGTGTGGAAGATGTGCGCGCCGTAGCGGTGGACCTGGATGCCCTCGACGTCCTCGGTGTAGACGTTGCCGGCGATGTGGTCGCGGCGGTCGATGACCAGGACCGACTTGCCGGCGCGCCTGGCGGCGTTGGCGAAGACGGCGCCCGAGAGGCCGGCGCCGACGACGAGGTAATCGTACTGGGACATGGATGTGCTCCTTTGTATGCAATCAAACAGTTACTTAAGATTTGGGACAAATAAACCTGATAATTCTGTTCCAAGGATTAGTGTAGCAGGCGCGTTGTAGGCTTTCTTTCAGCAGCTTCAGCTCATGTGCATAGCCCCGGTTTCTAGATGATTTAAAGAATCTGCTGATTCGTCCTCAAACACTCCGGTAAGACTTTCGATACGGCATTCATTGCCTGCGGCTTTAGGTACTGCTCGTTGAGCTTCGCCTTTCTGTAGGCGTAGCGAGTGCATGTCGAGTACTTGATCAATACGTCGGTGAAGAATCGCTCCCAGCTTAGGTAGTCTCGGCTTTCGATATAGCTCGAAGGATCCTTGAGGATTTTTGGAATGTCGTTACTGGGGATGAGGCCAGATTGCAGAAGTGTCCACTCAAATGATTCCGGGAGGAACAAGCGAACGTTCTTGTAAACGCGCTGTCCGAGCACCTTTTCGATGTAGGGACCAAACGCTGCGCCGTCTCCAATGGCAAGAACGTTTTGCTCGGGGCATTCGTGAATTGTCCGCTTTAGATTTGCTACGCCGGTGGCGGTATAGCAGGGGATCCTGAGCCGGTTGCAAAGAGCGTCGTAGAATTGATAGCCAGATTTGCTATCCTCGACAACTACGGCGTCGGGTACCTCGAATCCAACATTTAGATCCTGATACAGCATACTTGCCGTGTGGTCATATAGCGGCTTGGTCACCGAGTAGAAGCGCCTGTCGCTCTTGCGGCCATTGATTGTTTTACTTGTCGTGTTGACTAGCTTCAGGATCTCATCAACGCTGTAGGGGAGCTCGTTGGCATCGCGACGAGATATCAGAACATAATAGTTGGACGAGCCGTTGACGGCTTTGGCGAAGTCCTTTGAGTAGATAAACTCGTTGCCCTCATCTAGAAAGACGATTGAATCTTCGATGATCGACAGCTCGCGTTCCCAGCGTCTGCCGGAAAGCGTTTCGCAAGGCACGTCGCAGCTGAGTGTAACGCCGCTTTCCGGTCCTCGGTCGTTGTGGTCGCGAATCATCGAGATGAGCGTCGTTTTGCCCGTGCCGCTGTTGCCGCGGATGAAGGAAATATTGCGTTTAAAGGTGAGCGTGTATTTGACTTTTGCGCGCTCCACGACAACGGTGTGTGATCCTTTCATTACTCATCAACATCCAGAAAATCATTGGTGGCACCGACGAACTCCTGCATGTTCCTGACGATGCGGCCGTCGTTATTGATGCGAATCTCAAAACGCTTCCAGGGAAATTTCATGATGTGGTAAAGGGTCACCAGCACATCCTGCTCTTTGCCAATTTTGAGCAGCCAGCGGGCGCAGTTATCTCCGCAAGTGGATGCATTGAACACCATGTTTGGTAGATTGCGCACCAGCAGCAGCGTCTTAACGCCGCCGGACAGTTCGAGTGGGGTGATCGAGCCCAGCTGCTTGCTTACGATGTTGTGGGGGCCGATGAGCTCTGATCCGTCCACGCTTTTAATGATCTGTGCGGCCATAGGGTCTTCGAACCATGAGTCCAAGTATGAGTTCCTAAAGTAGGTCTCGGTATCGTAGATGGAACCGGGGTAATCTCCCAGATGGATGCTTAGCATGCGAGTCTCCAGACGTTGTGTGGCTGCAACGATTATATGCCAGTAATAAAGTGCCGCCAGTAGCGAGGTTGCTGCTGGCGGCACTGGCATTACTGGCGTGCGAATCGGGGTTGATGGATTTGCGCGCGAGACTACTTTTCGAGTCGTTCCCTCAACAGCTCTAGCGCATGTGCGTAGCCCTGCAGGCCCTCACCGGTGATGGTGGCGAAGCAGGCCAGGCGGGCGTAGCTCACCTGGCGGAAGTCCTCGCGGGTCTCGACGGCGCTGATGTGGACCTCCACAGCCGGGATTGCGACGGCTTTGAGCGCGTCCAGGATGGCCACGCTCGTATGCGTGTAGGCGGCCGGGTTGATGACGATGCCGTCGACCTTGCCGTAGGCCTCTTGGATCTTGTCGACGATGCTGCCCTCGTGGTTAGACTGGAAGACCTCGACCTCGTCGAAGCCCTGTGCAGCGCCCGCTTCCTGGCAGATCTGCACTAAGCGGTCGTAGTTGTCGCTGCCATAGATGCCCGGCTCGCGAATGCCGAGCATGTTGAGGTTGGGGCCGTTGATGACGAGTGCTTTCATGGTTGCTTCCTTTGCGATTGGAAAACCACCACAAAGGTGCCTGTCCCCTTTGTAGTGGTTTTGGTTAGAGAGCGGGTGGGAGGGTGTCGAGGATGGCACGGGCGGTGTTGGCGGCGCAGTCGCGTGAGTCGATGATGTAGTCGGCCCAGGTGCGGTAGTGCGGCATGCGCTGCTCGGCCAGCTTGTCGATGCCGTCGCGGGCGGTGATGGGGCGGCCCTTGTGGGCGAGCTCGTCGAGCTTGCGGTTGAGCATCACAATCTGGCTGTTCTGGTGCAGCAGCGGGTAGTTCTCGTCGCGTGTGACCACGCCGCCGCCGGTGGAGAGCACCAGGCCGCTGCGCTTGGAGATGTTGGCCAGCGCCGCCGTCTCCTGCTCGCGGAAGGCCGCCTCGCCGCGCTCGACGATAAAGTCGGCACAGGGCATGCCCAGACGCTTCTCGAGGGCGCGGTCCAGATCGATGTGCTCGCGGCCCGTGAGCTGGGCGATCTGCTCACCCACGCGGGTCTTGCCCGAACCCGGCATGCCGATCAGCGCGATGTTTTGTTCGCGGCGCGACAAGCGCTCCGTTACGTCCAGGATGCGCTCGCGCGGGGTGACCTGCCCGGTATAGCGCTCGACGGCCTGTGCCGCTTGGGCAACAAGCATGAGTAGACCGCCGATGCAGGGGATCCCGCGGCGCTCGGCCTCGAGCATCAGGCCCGTACGGGCGGGGTTGTAGACAATGTCGATAACGCCTTCGAGTGCATCGAGCCCTTCGAGCGTGCAAGGCGCGTCGGGGCAATGGGGGAACATGCCAGCGGGCGTGCAGTTGACGAGCAGGGCGGCGTCGGACTGCTGCGAGATGTTGTCGTAGTTGACCTCGCTCGTGCGACCCACGGGCACAACGATGGCGCCCAGATCTCCCAGCACCATACTTGCCGTGGTGCCTGCACCGCCAGTGGCTCCGAGCACGAGAGCCTTCTTGCCGGCGACCTCAAGCCCCAGCTCCTCGACAAGGCACTGAAAACCAAAGTAGTCGGTGTTGTCGCCGCGCAGGCGACCGCCAGGTAGGCGTGTGATGGTGTTGACGTTGCCCATGCGCTCGGCGAGCGGACTCAGCTCGTCCAGGTACTCCATGACGGCGCGCTTGTAGGGGATGGTCACGTTGGTACCCTCCCATTCGTCGCCCGTCATAAAGGCCGCGAGGTCCTCGGGCTCGCGCTCAAATCGCACGTACTCGAGCCCAGCGAGCTCCTTGTAGATGGTCGGGGTGTAGCTGTGGCCCAGCACGCGGCCCAGTACGCCGTAGGGGCGGGTTGCGGCGGTATCGGTCATCTAGAGCACCTCCGTGTAGCTGCCAAAGTAGGTGAAGCTCTCACACACGCCGTCGATCGAATCGAGCAGGTCGTCGAGGGCCTTGCTGCCAAAGGGGCAGTCCAGGTCAAAGTAGAACATAAACTCAAAGTCGCGACCGGGGATGGGACGGCTCTCGAGCTTGATGAGGTTGATGTTGAGCGCGTAGAAACGTTCGAGTACGCGATAGAGCGCGCCCGGCTCATTGGCCGTGGTGATCATGAGCGAGGTGCGATTAGCGCCGGGGTAGACGCGCGGCTCGCGGCTGATGACGACAAAGCGCGTATAGTTGTTGTCCGAGTCCTGGATGTTGGGCTCCAGCACCTCCAGGCCATAGAGTGCCGCGCAGCTGCGCGATGCGATGGCAGCAACATCGGTGCACTCGGAGCTGGCGACCATTTCGGCCGACATGGCCGTGTTGGGGTACTTGGTGGCGTGCAGGCCGCGGCGCTCGATAAAGCTAGCGCACTGCGCGATGGCCTGACCGTGGCTGTAGACCTCGCGTATGTCCGCGAGCTTGGTGCCGGGCTTGACGAGCAAGTTGTGGTCGATCTTGAGGCGAAGCGAGCGCACGATGTGAAAGTCGAACTGGGCGAGCAGGTCGTAGACGGCGTTGACCGAGCCGGCGGTGGAGTTCTCGATGGGCAGCACGCCAAACTCGCAGAAGCCGTCGCGCACAGCGCGCATAACGCCTTCGAAGGTCTCGAAAAACGCGATGTCGGGCACGTCGAAGAGCTTGCACGCGGCGATTTGACTGTAAGCGCCCTCAACGCCCTGACAAGCGACGGTGGCAGTTTGAGGGAAGGGCGTGTCGGAGGCTGCAGCCGTGGCGTGGGCCTTTTGCGAGACAGTGATGCCCTTGAGTTCGTTGATGTAGCGCTGCTGCTCGGCCTTGCTCATGCTCATGAGGAGACGGAACAGGGTGATGGCCTGCGCCTCGTAGCGCTCGGGCGCGCGACTGGCGAGGTTGTTGAGTTTGGAGCGCTCGCGGGCGGGGTCAAAGACGGCCTTGCCCATCTCGATTTTTGACTTGGCGACCTCGGTGGCAATGTCCATGCGCTCGACAAAGCTATTGAGCAGGGTGGTGTCGATGCCATCGATGGCCTGGCGAATATCGGCAAGGTCCATGGAGGCCCCTTTCACGTAACGGCTGAGTTGACAGGCAACCCAGGTGAGTCGGGTTAGAGCTGGGCGGCGTCCTCGAGGAGGGCGTCCCAAATCGCGAGGGCGGCGGCTGCCTCGGCTACGGGTACGGCGCGCGGGACGATGCAGGGATCGTGGCGGCCGTGGACCGAGAGCTCGGCATTTTCCATGGCGTCCATGTCCACCGTCTGCTGCTCGCGACCGATGGAGGGCGTCGGCTTTACGGCCATACGCCACATGACGGGCGCGCCGGTCGAAATACCGCCTAGGATGCCGCCGGCGTTATTGGACTCGACCTCGATTTCGCCGGTCTCGGCATCGATGCGATACGGATCGTTGTTCTCGCTGCCACGCATGGCGGCGACGGCAAAGCCCATGCCAAACTCAACGCCTTTCACGGCGGGAATGCCAAACGCGATTTGCGCGATGCGGTTCTCGATGCCGTCGAACATGGGGTCGCCGATGCCCGCGGGCAGGCCGTAGATGCCGCACTCCACGATGCCGCCGATGCTGTCGAGTTCGTCGCGCGCGGCCAGAATCTCCTCGCGCATGCGACCGGCGGCCACGGCATCGATGCAGGGCAGGTCGTTTTCCAGGATCGCCTTGCGGTCGGCCTCGCGATAGACCATGTCGTCCATGGGCAGGTCGGAGATGCCGCCGATCTGCGCGACGTGCGCCATGACCTTGATGCCACGGGCCTCGAGTGCCTGCAGCGCAATACCGCCGGCGATGCATAAGGGGGCCGTCAGGCGGCCGGAGAAATGCCCGCCGCCGGCGACGTCGTGCATGTTGTGGTACTTCACGCGCGCCGGAAAGTCTGCGTGCCCGGGGCGGGGCTTGCGGCGCAGCTCGGAATAGTCCTTGGAGTGCGTGTTGGTGTTCTCAATGATCGCGGCGATGGGTGCACCGGTGGTATGTCCATCGACAACACCAGCGATGATGTGGGCGGCGTCGGCCTCGCGGCGTTTGGTCGCGGTCTCGTCGCGACCGGGGGCGCGGCGGTCGAGGAAGGCTTGCAGCTTCTCCTGGTCCACGGCGATGCCCGCCGGAATGCCATCGAGCGAGCAGCCGATAGCGGGGGAGTGCGACTGGCCGAAGATGCTTAAGTGCAAGACGTTGCCAAAGGTCGAGGACATGCTATTCCTCCTCGAGTGTGACCTTGCCGCCCAGCAGGCGGTAGTGGTCGAAGAAATCGGGATAGGACTTGTTGACGGCCTCGGCGCCGTGGATCACGACCTCGCCGGTGGCACGGCTCGCGGCGATGGCGGCCATCATGGCGATGCGGTGGTCGTTGTGCGAATCGACCTCGCCGCCGCTGAAGGCATCGACACCCTTGATGATGAGGTCATCGCCGGCAATGCGCACCTGCGCGCCCAGCGCGGTGAGCTCGCGGGTGGTGGTGGCCAGGCGGTCGGATTCCTTGATACGCAGACGGGCGCAATCGCGGATAAAGGTGCGGCCCTGTGCCAGCGAGGCCACGGCCGAGATAACGGGCACAAGGTCGGGAATGTCGTGGGCACTCATCTCAAAGCCGGCGAGCTTGTCGGACTGCACGGTGGCGGCGTTGGTGGAGCGCACGATGCGGGCGCCAAAGCGCGAAAGCGCGGCAAGCACGTTGCGGTCGCCCTGCGCGGAGCTCAGCGACACGCCCTCGACGGTGATGGGGTCGGTGCCGATGGCGCCGGCACACAGCCAAAAGGCAGCGTTGGACCAGTCGCCCTCGACGGCTACGCTGCCGGGCGTGCGGTACGAGCCACTGCTCACGCGGAAGTTCGTGACCTCGGGCTGGCCGTCCCGGGCGGGAATACGCTCGACGTTGACCTCGACGCCAAAGGCCTTCATGGCCTGGATCGTCAGGTTGATGTAGGGGCGGCTCTCAATGAGGCCGGTCACCTGCACGCAGGAGGGCTGGGCGAGCAACGGGGCTGCCAACAGCAGGCCCGAGATGTACTGCGAGCTTACGTTGCCCGGCAGCACAAAGGTGCCCGGGCGCATGCGTCCGCTCGTCTTGAGCGGAAAACCGCCCAGACCCTGCAGGTCGCAGCCGGCGGCAATGATCTCATCGGAGAGCGGGGAGAGCGGGCGGGCGCCCAGACGGCCCTGGCCCACAAAGGTTGCCTCTGCCCCCAGCGCGCAGGCGACGGGCAGCATAAAGCGGAGCGTGGAGCCGCTCTCGCCGCAGTCGAGCGTGCCGCCCGCAAGTGCCTTGAGCAGGCCGAACTCAATACTCTTCATGGTGGGGTGGACCTGGAAGCCGTCCTCGACGGTCTCGATACGGGCGCCCAGCGCCGTGAGGCAGCGCACCGTGGCTTCGATATCGGCGCAGGTGGTGTTGCAAGTGACGTGTGTCTCGCCGTTGGCAAGCGCGGCGCAGATGATCAGGCGGTGCGCCATCGACTTGGACGCAATGGCGGGAACGGTGCCCTTAAGTGGGGACGGGGTGATGCGGGCTAGCATGCGGATGCGTCTCCCTTCTGGCCGAGGCCTTCGGCAATGAGTTCGTGGAAAGTGGAAAGCGGCGTGCGGTCGATGCTGCAGCGGCCAATGCCGTGCGGAATCACCAGGTCGATAGTGCCACCCGCGCGCTTCTTGTCGTGGAGCGCCTCGGCAAAGACGGCATCGGCATCTAGGTCGCAGCGGGTCTTGAGGCCATGGCGGGCGCAGAGCTCCTCAATACGACCGGGCAGTGCAGCATCGCAGACGCCGTGCAGGGCCGCGGCGCGCGTGATGATGCCCATGCCGATCGACACACAGTTGCCGTGTCCGAGCTCAAAGTGCTCGCAGGCCTCGACGGCGTGTCCGGCGCTGTGTCCAAAGTTGAGCAGCTTGCGCTGGTTGGTCTCGTGCTCGTCGGCGACGACCACGGCGCGCTTGATGTCGATATTGCGGGCGATGATGAGTGCTACGCGGGCCACATCGCGGTTGAGCAGCTCCAGCGTGAGCGGGGTTTTCTCCAGCTCGGCGAAGAGCTCGGGGTCGGCGATCACGGCGTGCTTGACGACCTCGCCGCAGCCGTCGGCGAACTGCTTGGGCGTAAGGGTGGCCAGGCACCCCACGTCGGCGATAACCACGCTCGGCTGCCAAAAGGCGCCGGCCAAGTTCTTGCCGGCAGCCAGGTCGATGGCCGTCTTGCCGCCCACCGATGAATCAACCATGGCGAGCAGGCTCGTCGGGATCTGCACAAACTTGCAGCCGCGCATGTAGGTGGCGGCCACAAAGCCCGCCACGTCGCCCACGACGCCGCCGCCGAGCGCCACGATCACGTCGGAGCGCGAAAGCTCGTGCTCGGCCACAAACTCCAAAATGGCAACATAGGTTTCGGCGCGCTTATGGGCCTCGCCGGCCTCGAAGGTGCAGATGCTCACTTCGTAGCCTGACGCCTCCAGGCTCTGCTTAACGGGCATCTGGTAGAGCGGGCCCACGTTGGTGTCCGTCACGATGACGGCCTTGGTGCCGCCGGCAGTGGCGCGCACGAGCGGTCCCGCCTGCTCCAGCAAAAACGTGCCAACATGCACCTGGTAGGGGCGTGCGGTGTCGATATCGATGGTAATCGCCATAAGCTATGGTCCTTTCGACCTGGCGTGATAGGTGGTCTAGTGGGAGGCCTCGTCGTCGAGCGCGCACTTGATGCGGTCGCCCTCGGCAAGGAGATTCTCCAGATAGCGCTGGTCGCGGTCCTTAAGGGCACGGCTGTAGGCGCCGAGCGATTCGATAAGATGGTCGATCTCGAAGGCGAGCGCATCGGCGTCGTCGATCATAAGCTCGGACCACATCTGAGGGTTGAGGTGCGCCACGCGGGTGAGATCGCGGTAGCTACCGGCCGAAAAGCCGTGGTGGACCTGGGCGGTCGGGCTCTTTACGTAGGCGTTGGACACCACGTGCGCAAGCTGGCTCGTGAAGGCGATGACGCGGTCGTGCTCGGCGGCGCTGGTCACGCTGAACTTGCCAAAGCCCAAGGGGCGCACCATCTCGCGCACCTGCCCCAAGAGCTCGAGCTTAAGGGCGTCGTCCACCGCGGGCGGAACGAGCACCAGGGGAGCGCCCTGGAACAGGTCGGCGCGGGAGTGCGCGTAGCCCGAGAACTGGGTGCCCGCCATGGGGTGCGCGCCCACAAAGTAAAAGCCGTGCTCGCGGGCAAGCTCAAAGGCGCGCTCGCACACGATGCCCTTGACACCCACCGTGTCGATCACCACGGGGCCCATGATGGCGTCGGTGTCGGTGGCGTCGGCGAGCGCCTGGGCGTGCGCCTCGAGCCACTCGATGCAGGCCTCGGGGTAGCAAGCCAGGACGATGATGTCGCATTCGCCGAGTGTCTTGTCGTTGAGCTCTCCGGCGACAGTGCCCATGCTGGCGGCCGTCATGACATCGTCATCGGGGTCCCAGGCCAGCACGCGGACGCCCGCCTGCGCATAGCCGCGGGCAAAGCTGCCGCCGATGAGGCCAAGGCCGACGATGCCGGCGCACTTGGGGCCGCCCTGGTTAACGCGCGCGTTTCTCACCGTACCCATGGGCTACTCCATGGTCTCTTGGCAGACAACCTCGCGGATGGCTCGGATACGGCGCATGGTGTCGTCGAACTGATCGGGGGTGAGGGCCTGGGCGCCGTCGGACCAAGCGTGGCTCGGGTCGTCGTGGACCTCGATTTCCAAGCCGTTGGCACCGCAGGCGGTCGCGGCGAGCGCCATGGGCTCAACGTAGCGGGTGTAGCCGGTGGCGTGGCTGGGGTCGGCGACGACGGGCAGGTGCGACAGGTGGTGCAGCACCGGCACGGCGTTGAGGTCAAAGGTGTTGCGGGTGCGGGTCTCGAAGGTGCGGATGCCGCGCTCGCACAGGATGACGTTGTCGTTGCCCTCGCTCATGATGTACTCGGCGGCCATGAGCAGCTCGTCGACGGTACCGGACATGCCGCGCTTGAGCAGGATCGGGGTCTTGGTCTTACCGACCTCCTTGAGCAGGGGGAAGTTCTGGGCGTTGCGGGCGCCGATCTGCATGACGTCGATCTTCTTGTCGAGGAAGACCTGCACGTCGCGCGGGTCCATGATCTCGGTGACGACTGGCATGTCGAGCTCGGCCGATGCCTCGCACAGCAGGTCAAGGCCGGCGGGGCCCATACCCTGGTAGGCGTAGGGGGAGGTGCGGGGCTTGTAGGCGCCACCGCGCAGCATCGTGGCACCGGCGGCCTTCACGCGGCGTGCGATGCGGATGAGGTTCTCGCCCTCGACGGAGCACGGGCCGGCGATGACCTGGAACTGATCGCCGCCGATCTTGACGCCGTGGCCGCAGTCGATGACGGAGTCCTCGGGGTGGAACTTGCGGTTGGCACGCTTAAAAGGCTCGGAGACGCGCTGCACGCGCTCGACGACATCCATGGACTCGAGCAGGAACGGGTCGATCTTGGTCGTATCGCCCACCAGGCCGATGATCGTCTCATTCTCGCCGCGCGAGACATCGGTCTTCAGGCCCTTTTTCTCAATCCAGCTGACGATATGGCTGACGGCCTCGTCGCTGGCGCTTTGCTTTAAAATTGCAATCATGGTGTGCCTCTCACCTCGATGGATAACTTTTGCAAAAACGGCCCGCATCGCGAGCCGTGTATATATGGTGCATGAGAGTTTATACTATCTGACTCGCTTTTGCCTTCTAAAGTGGGCCGTTGCGCCGCGTCTTCCTCGGAATTGCAAAGCTTTTTCTTTTATTTTGATAGCCCGTGGTGCACTTGGGTATAATGCCAAACGTTGGCCCTATTAGCTCAGGGGATTAGAGCGTCTGCCTCCGGAGCAGAAGGCCGTTGGTTCGAATCCAACATGGGGCACCATCGAACGTAAGACCGTCCGAACCTCGCATGGTCCGGGCGGTTTTTCTTATACCGACGCGACGTGATGGGACGTGGTATGGCAGCAACGGATATCGAGCGCGGACTTTCGACCGCCGAGGTCGAGGAGCGCATCGCCGCCGGTAAGATCAACCGCAACATGGAGCTCAAGACCAAGTCGGTCAAAGAGCTCATCATCGAGAACCTCTGCACGCTGTTCAATTTGATCAACGTGATCTTGGCGATTCTGGTCATTTTGACCGGTTCGTTTAAGAATCTGACGTTCCTGTTCGTGGTGTTCCTCAATACCGCTATTGGCGTCATCCAGTCCATGCGTTCCAAGAAGATGGTCGATAAGCTCACGCTGCTGACCTCTAAGAAGGCCATCGCGGTGCGCGACGGCGCCGAGGTGGAGCTCGACTTGGACCAGATCGTGCTCGACGACATCATTCGCTTGGGGCGCGGCGACCAGATTCCCGCCGACGCCGTGGTGGTTTCGGGCGAGGCGCTCGTGAACGAGAGCTTGCTGACGGGCGAGAGCGACCTTATTAAGAAACAGCCCGGTTCCGAGCTCATGAGCGGCAGCTTTATCGACTCGGGCCTGCTGCGCGCCCGCGTGATCCATGTCGGCGCCGACAACTACGTGGCTAAGATCAATAACGAGGCCAAATACGTCAAAAAGGTCAATTCCGAGATCATGAACGCGCTTAACGCCATCGTGCGCTTTGCGAGCATCATCATGATCCCGCTCGGTTTGGCGTTGTTTGCCTCGAGTGTGAGCGAGCTGTGGGATGCCGCGGGAACCCCGGGCGATAGCGCGCTTTCGTGGTGCTTCTCCGAGCTGTTGGCTGGCCATGTGCCTTCGTCGGCGCTGCTGTCCACGGTGGGTGCCCTGCTGGGCATGATCCCGCAAGGCTTGGTGCTGCTGACCTCGTCGGTGCTCGCCATCGCCACGGTGCGTCTGGCCCGCCGCAAGGTGCTGGCGCAGCAGCTCTACTGCATCGAGACGCTCGCTCGCGTCGACGTGCTGTGCCTGGACAAGACGGGCACCATCACGTCGGGCCGCATGGAGGTCGAGGGCACGTATCCGCTGCCGGTTGAGGGCGTGAGCCTAGGCGCCGGCTCTGACGAGGCGGCTGTTCCCGTCGATTCCACGGTGCTCGATTTTGCGCTGGCTAACGTCGCACGTGCGACTTCGGCCGATGCCAACGAGACCTGCCAGGCGCTGCTCAACTATTACGCCGATCGCCCGGTCGAGGTGTCTGAGCCGCTGTCGGTCATTCCGTTCTCGTCCTCCAAAAAGTGGAGCGGCGCGTCGTTTGCGCAGGGCTCCTATGTGATGGGTGCGGCGCAGTTTGTGCTCTCTGATCGTGCGTTTGCCCAGGTCGAGAACCGTGTCGCCGAGCTTGCCGATACCTGCCGCGTGCTCGTGGTGGCGCGCGTGGACGGCTTTACGCCCGATGGCGATATGGTGGGCGAGGCCGAGCCCGTGGGCTTTGTGACCATCCGCGACGAGATTCGTACCTCGGCGGCCGAGACCATCGGCTACTTTAACGAGCAGGGCGTGACCCTCAACGTGATCAGTGGCGACGACCCGCGTACGGTGTCGTCGATCGCGCGCGTGGTGGGCGTGCCGGGGGCGGACGCTTATGTGGACGCTACGACGCTCGATACGCCGGCCAAGCTCGATGCCGCAGTGGACCGCTACCATGTCTTTGGTCGTGTGACCCCGCAGCAGAAGCGCGAGCTCGTGCAGGCGCTCAAGCGCCGCGAGCACACCGTGGCCATGACGGGCGACGGCGTC
>CALHDP010000060.1 GCA_938023085.1 uncultured Collinsella sp. | reverse complement strand
GGTGGCTATGGCGACCGTGGCGGCAACCGTGGCGGCTTTGGCGGCAACCGTGGTAACGACCGCGGCGGCCGCGGTGGCGATCGTGGCGGCCGCAACGGCGGCGGCTTCCGCGGCAACCGCTTCTAGTTGGGTTACGCGGTTTTACCAAACCGCGTAACTAGTTGACGCTGCGCGCCCACCAGAGCGACAACTTGTCATTCAAAGAGGACGGCATGACCAGAAGGTCTATGCCGTCCTCTTTTCATGCCAATTTGTTCGCTCTGGTGGGCGCTCGCTGTCGGTGCCAAAACATCGACATTGCCATGATCCAGACCTGCTAAAAGATAGTCGTTGGGGACGTTCTTGTTTGACTGGTCATTTAAGAACGTCCCCAACGACTACGTAGCATGAGAGTGGATAATCTCCCGGTATGAGCCCATATTCATGCTCAAGGTGGGAGATTATCCACTCTCGTTTCGTTTGTTGATTTCGATGCCTACATTTGTAGGAACAGTTCGTGGAGGCGGGTGTCTTCGTCGAGTTCGGGGTGGAAGGTTACGCCGAGCTGGTTGCCCTGACGGGCGGCGACAATACGACCGTCGACTTTCGCTAAGGCCTTGGCGTCGCCGTGGACCTCGACGATGCGGGGCGCGCGGATAAACGTCAGCGGCACTTCACCGTCGATGCCGGCTACCTGCCCCTTGGTTCGAAAGCTGCCGAGCTGCCTGCCGTAGGCATTGCGCTCGACAAGTACATCCATGGTTTCCAGACGCGGCGTGCCCTTATCGTCATGGGCGGCAAGGTCGTGAGCCAGTAGAATCAGGCCGGCGCAGGTGCCCAGGACGGGCATACCTTCAGCGATACGGGCACGAAGCTCCTCGAGCATGTCCAACTCATCAAGCAGCTTCCCTTGAACGGTAGACTCGCCGCCGGGAAGTACCAGACGGTCAAAGTCCTGCTTCAAATCAGCCGCCTGCCTCAGCTCAATACAGTGTGCGCCAAGCTCGAATAGTCTTGCCTCGTGCTCGGCAAAAGCGCCTTGGACCGCCAGCACGGCGACCGTTTGGTCTGCATAATCGCTCATGTGCGATCCTTTCTGCCGGACTAGCGTCCGCGCTCCTCCATGATAATCTCGATCTCATCGGCGTTGATGCCCACCATGGCCTCGCCCAGGTCCTCCGAAAGCTCGGCGATGAGCTTGGCATCGGTGAAGTTGGCCACGGCCTTGACGATGGCGGCGGCGCGCTTGGCCGGGTCGCCGCTCTTAAAGATGCCCGAGCCCACAAAGACGCCCTCGGCACCCAGCTGCATCATCAGCGCGGCGTCGGCAGGGGTTGCCACACCGCCAGCAGCAAAGTTCACGACGGGGAGCTTGCCCGTGGCGTGGACATCGCGTACCAGCTCGACCGGAACCTGCAGCTGCTTGGCTGCCTCAAAGAGTTCGTCGTCGCGCAGGGCAACAACGTCGCGGATCTGCTTTTGGATCTTGCGCATGTGGCGCACGGCCTGGACCACGTCGCCCGTGCCCGGCTCACCCTTGGTGCGAATCATAGTGGCGCCCTCGGCAACACGGCGCAACGCCTCGCCCAGATCGCGGGCGCCGCAGACAAACGGCACGTCAAACTGGGTCTTGTCGATGTGATAGACGTCATCGGCGGGGGAGAGAACCTCGGACTCGTCGATGTAATCGATCTCGATGGCCTGCAGGACCTGCGCCTCGACAATGTGACCGATGCGGCACTTGGCCATGACGGGGATGGAGACGGCCTCTTGGATGCCCTTGATCATCTTGGGGTCGCTCATGCGCGAGACGCCGCCTGCGGCGCGGATGTCGGCCGGGATGCGCTCGAGTGCCATGACGGCGCAGGCGCCTGCCTCCTCGGCGATGCGTGCCTGCTCGGGCGTGGTAACGTCCATGATGACGCCGCCCTTGAGCATCTGCGCGAGCTCGCGATTGAGTTTGACGCGGTCGGCCTTGCTGTTCTGTTCTGCCATGGTTGCTCCCTTGGTTGGCATGTGCATTGCTTGACGGAACATCCTATCGGGGAGCTGGGTATGACAAAATACTCAGTTTTCGAGATAATTACAAGGTCAGACTAATACCAGATTGAATGACTTAATAAGGTCAGGTGATAGGCTCATGCTTGACTACAATTTGGAAAAACGCGGCGAAGCACCGCTCTATGAGTATGTTTACCAGCAAATTCGAGATGATATCGTAGCTGGACGCATTGTGGCGGGGGAGCATTTGCCGTCTAAGCGCGCCTTTGCCAGTCATCTGGGAATCAGTGTTATTACCATCGAGAATGCATATAGCCAGTTACTCGCTGAGGGCTATATTTGCTCAATACCACGTCGTGGCTACTACGCTTGCGAGCTTCCGGATGCACCGGTTTTGGCTTCGGCTGCGGAGGGCATCGACCGAGATGCCGTCTCTGTGGGCCCCAGCGTGCATGATGTCAACGGACAGGTCGAGCGATTCGATGCGCTTTCTCCTTCTGCTTTGGAGGCGGCGCGGCTTTGGCAAAGCGCGCTACGGGCGACGCTGGCATCCGAAGACGAGCGCGAAATCTTTTCGCCCGCACCGGCGCAGGGCACTGCTCGGCTGCGACGCGCAATTGCTCACCATCTGCACGGGACAAGGGGTATGAATGTCGACCCCAACAACATCGTTATCGGTGCGGGCGCCCAGCTGCTCGATACCATGTTGGTTCAGTTGCTTGGCGCGGACAAGGTGTATGCGGTTGAGGATCCGGGCTATTTGCGTCTGACGCGTATCTATCAGGCTATGGGCTGCAAAGTTCGACATATCCCGTTGGATGATGAGGGCGTGGACTTGAGCACTCTGCAGAAAAGCGGGACCGATGTCCTTCACCTGATGCCGTCCCATCAGTATCCGACCGGTCTTGTGACGAGCATTGCGCGTCGCTATGCGCTTCTGAGCTGGGCCGCTGAGCGACCAGGTCGGTATCTCATCGAAGATGACTTTGATTGTGAGTTTCGCCTTGCCGGGAAGCCGATTCCCGCGCTCGCGTCGATTGATGCCGCCCAGTCGGTTATCTACACCAATACGTTTTCGAAGAGCCTGTCATCGGCGTTGCGCCTAGCGTACATGGTGCTGCCCGACGAGCTGATGGAGCGGTTTAGGCGCAACCTTGGTTTCTACGCCTCGTCGGTGAGCTCTGTTGACCAGGTCGCTTTGGCGCGTTTGCTGGAATCGGGTGATTACGAGCGACATGTGAACCGCGTGCGCGTTCGTGCTCGCGAGGCGCGTGATGGCCTGATGGCGCTTGTGCGGAAGGTATTTCCGGCAGGAGAGGTCTCGATCGAGCATGCAGACGCGGGCCTTTACTGTATCGTGGTTGCGGAGCGTGGAGCGGGCGGAAGCTCTTTTGTGCGGGCCCTCACGCGCTCGAGTATCCCTTTTGTCGATATCAGTGACTGTTATTGGTGTGCCGATGGCGCATCTGTCCCTAAAAACTCAACTCAAATTCTTGTCCAGTATGACGATTTGAGTCCAAAAATGCTTAATACCTTGGAATTGCAGCTAATGGGGGGTGCTCTGCAACCTAAGTGAGTAGACTTTTAGCACTTTGGCGACCAGGCAGTTTTGTAACAAGTTATCTACCTGCGGTTTTGAAAAGCAGGAAGACCGGCCTGCTCGGAATGTTCAAAAAAGTCTACTCACTTGCCGCGTAAAGCTTCTGCATGAGAAAAAAATGGGGTTTTCAACAGGGCTTCGTCCAGCTCTCGACAAGCTTTTGGCCAGTTGGGGAGGGCTGTTGAAAACTTGGCAGTCCGTTCGGCGCCATTTTTGGTGCGTTCGCGCCAATGCGTGACTGACTGGGTTGAAATTCGTGTTCTCCTGTGCCTATGAAGGATCTACTTTGTGACATATCGGCTTTTAGGTACTGGCGTTTGCCTCCTCAAGTCCGCGCTTTGTGTCCGCCGCTTCCACGACCGGAAGAAGACCGGCAGCGATATGATCTCGCCCGCAACCCGACGGCTGCGGTCGCACTCGGTTTTCCGTTGTATACATTGGTTCGGACGAGAAACAAACGGACTTGTCCAGCCAGCATTAGGCAGCGGCTGTTTCTTGGTGAGCTTCCCAGGGAATCCGTGCTGGAAACGGAGCATGGGTTTTTGATTACGTCTCCTCTACTGACGGCATTCATCATGTCGCGGCACCTGACGGATCTCCAGCTTCTTTTGGTATTGGCGGAGATGTGTGGCTTGTTTGCGGTGTGCGCTCTGCCGGCGGCACTTGAGGCGGAGCTTTCGCGTGCAATTGATTCGGGCGCGATTTCGACAACGTTCGGTTGGGTGCGCTGCCCGTCCGAGGACGGCACCGCTTCAAATTTATGGCGTCGAGACGCTTTGGTTTTAGGCAGAGACCTTGACCGTTTTTGTTCAGATGTTTACGGGATGCGTTACGGCAATAGATTTATGGCGGTATCGCAACTCGTTCCATTGGGTGCCGCGTCGCCCTTTGAGGTCGAGGCGTATTTGTTGCTTGGACTGCCGCGAGCCCTGGGAGGCGAAGGGTTTTGCGGCATAGAGCTCAATGTCGAAGTGACGTTAAGCACAAGTGCTCGAGCGATTGTGGGAAAGTCCCGTGTATATATCGACCTACTTCTTTCTTCACCGGACGGTAGGCGACAGGTGGCCATTGAATGTCAGGGAAAGGCCTCGCACGGACGCGCAGGGGATGGCTTGCGTGACGCTGACCGCATGACGGCCCTTCAGGCCATGGGCTACGATGTACTTCTCCTGACACACAGACAGATATCCGATGAGGGTAGATTCCGCGCGATCGTTAAGACCGTATGCAGGATGCTCGATGCTGAATATCGCGATAAAAGCTCAGATGAGCAAAGGGCTGAGACATTACTTCGGTCTGAACTATTCGTTGACTGGACAAAATTGGGAGTAATTGACGGAAAGATGCTCGTTAGACACAAAACAGTTCGATCGTGGACGGCTGCGGTTCTAAGTGAGTAGACTTTTGGCTTGATGGCGACCAGGCCGTTTTGAAACAAGTCATTTCCCTGCGACTTTATAAAGCAATACGGATGGTCTGCTCGGCAAGTTTCGAAAAGTCTACTCACTTAGTTTTTGACGAGAGACCGATGCCGAAGATAGCTCTATTTCAGGGCGTTAACGAGTCCTCGAGACACAAAAAGGCCCGAACCAATACGGTCCGGGCCTCATCGAGCTAGAGGTTATGTCTCAAGCGGTTGGCTTAGCCAAAGTAGCGCTTGAGCAGGCCGGCGAAAGCCTTGCCGTGACGAGCCTCGTCGCGAGCCATCTCGTGCACGGTATCGTGGATGGCATCGAGGCCAGCGGCCTTGGCGCGCTTGGCAAGATCAGTCTTTCCGGCGGTGGCGCCGTTCTCGGCCTCAACGCGCATCTCGAGGTTCTTCTTGGTGGAGTCGGTCACGACCTCGCCCAGGAGCTCAGCGAACTTGGCGGCGTGCTCGGCCTCCTCGTGGGCAGCCTTCTCCCAGTACAGGCCGATCTCGGGATAACCCTCGCGATGGGCGACGCGAGCCATGGCCAGGTACATACCGACCTCGGAGCACTCGCCCTCAAAGTTGGCGCGCAGGTCGGCAACGATGTCCTCGGAGACGCCCTCCATCTTGGCGACGCCCACGACGTGCTCGGCAGCCCACTCGAGCTGGCCCTCCTCCTGCTTCAGGAAACGAGAACCGGGAACGCCGCACTGGGGGCACTTGAAATCCTCGGGCAGCTGGTCGCCGTCGAACTCTTCCACATATCCGCAAACGGGGCAAACAAACTTCATGATTCGATCCTTTCGATCGATGGCGATGGGGCGCTTGTCCGGTCCCGTAAGGGCCCTCTCCGGACGTGCGTCTTGACGGGTTCTATTATCCATAAATGCAACCAAATGTGAAGCCTATTAGGAATGATTTTTAATAAAACAATTTTGAGATATGAAGATGTTGATTGATTAACGATTGGCAGGCCGCCTTTGACCGCCGCTGAGTACAATCGGTCGAGCAAATGTTGACCAATCAACAAATGAAGGAGTTTCCTTTATGCATCTAGCCCGTCGTGCCTGGTGCCGAACATATCAGACGGTTTTTCGCATTGCATTGCCGATCCTGCCCTATACCGAGCCGCGCATTTTGGAGCATGCCGAGGATGTGCCCACAGTGCTTCAAAAGCGTTCGATCCAGAAGGTCCTTATCGAGACAGACCCTGGTATTGCACGTTTGGGGCTCACGGCATCACTCGAGCGTGCGCTTACGGCTCAGGGGATTGGCGTTACGGTCTATGCCGAAACGCGTGCGAACCCCACGGTCTCGAATGTGGAGGAGGCAGCGTCCCTGTATCGAGAGAGCGCCTGCCAGGCCATTATCGGTTTTGGCGGAGGATCGGCCATGGACTGCGCCAAGGGCGTGGGCGCACGCGTTGCGCAGCCAAGCAAGCCCATCAACAAGATGCGCGGCCTGCTGCGGATTCATCGTCGCCTGCCGCTGCTTATCGCCGTTCCCACTACGGCAGGCACGGGAAGCGAGGTCACGCTCGCGGCGGTTATCACCGATGACGAGACGCACTACAAGTACCCCATTAACGACTTTGTGCTTATCCCGCGCTTTGCGGTGCACGACCCCGAGTTTACGCGCGGTCTGCCCGCCTCCATTACGGGGCAGACGGGTATGGACGCCCTGACGCATGCCGTCGAGGCCTTTATCGGGCGAAGCACCACGCCCTATACGCGTAAGATGGCGCGACAGGCGGTGCAACTCATCCACGACAATTTGCTCGAGGCCTATGAGCATGGCGACGACATGCGTGCGCGCCGCAATATGCTTTCGGCGGCGTATAAGGCGGGCGTTGCGTTTACTCGCTCCTATGTCGGATATGCGCATGCCATCGCGCACAGTCTGGGCGGCCGATACGGGATTCCGCACGGCTTGGCCAACGCTATCATCCTGCCGCATATGCTTCGCGCCTATGGTGACGCCGCCGCCCCCAAGCTTGCCGATCTGGCTCGCATGGCGGGCATTGCGCCGGCTACCGCGCAGGACAGTCTTGCGGCCGAGGCCTTTATCGGTTGGGTCGACCGCATGAACGAGGCCCTGGGAATCCCCAAATATGTCTCGGGTATTCGCCGCTCCGATATTCCGCAAATGGCGGCCCATGACGATGCCGAGGCCAATCCGCTATACCCCGTTCCACTTTTGATGGACCGCTCGGAGCTCGAGCATATGTACGAGGTCGTCGCGGGTGGTATGTTTGAGGACGAGAACTAGGAGGGTGCCATGAACACCGAGGAAATTGCGCGCATCGTCGGCGATCAGCGCGCCTACTTTAAGACGCACGCCACGTTTGATGTCGATGCTCGACGTCGCGCGCTCGTGAGTTTACGCGATGCGGTGCGGGCCCACGAGGCCGATATCGCTCATGCGCTCAAGACCGATTTGGGAAAGTCGCATGACGAGGCCTATATGTGCGAGATTGGCACATCGCTTTCCGAGATTCGACATCAGATTGCGCATGTGGCCCGATGGAGTCGTCCGCGCCTGCGTCCGTGCGACCTCGCTAACGCCGTGAGCGTGTGCAAAACGCAAACCGTGCCCTATGGCGTCACGCTCATCATGGCGCCCTGGAACTATCCGTTTTTGCTGACGCTCGAGCCGCTCGCTGGCGCCCTTGCCGCGGGCAATACCGTGGTCATCAAGCCGAGCGCCTATGCTCCGGCATCGAGCGCGGTGCTCAGGCAAATCTGTGAAGAGGCATTTGATCCGCGCCTGGTGACGGTTGTCGAGGGCGGGCGCGCCGAGAACGAAGCGCTGCTCGATGAGCACTGGGACAAGATCTTCTTTACCGGTAGCGTTCCGGTTGGCAAGCTCGTCATGGAGCGCGCAAGTAAAAACCTTACGCCCGTGACGCTTGAGCTGGGCGGAAAGAGTCCCTGCATCGTGGATGCGACGGCAAACTTGAAGGTCGCGGCACGGCGCATCGCCTTTGGTAAATGGCTCAACGTGGGGCAGACCTGCGTGGCGCCCGACTACCTGCTGGTCGATACGCGCGTGCACGACGAGCTGCTGGGCCTCATCAAGGAGGAGGTCCGTCGCATGTTTGGCGAACATCCACTCGACAATGAGGATTACGGACATATCGTCAACGCCAAGCATTTTGCGCGCGTGCGCGGGCTGATCGATCCCGATAAGGTCGTGCTTGGAGGTGCCGCGCGCGAGGCTTCGCTCAAGATTGAGCCGACAATTTTGGACGGCGTGGCCCCCGCTGACGCCGTGATGCAGGAGGAGATCTTCGGTCCCATCTTGCCGGTGCTGACGTTTGAGAGCCTAGACGAGGCCGAAGCGTTTATTACGGATCGTCCGACGCCGCTGGCCCTGTATATCTTTAGCCAGGATCGTGCGGTTCAGCAACGCTTTGTGCGCTACGTGCCCTTTGGCGGCGGCTGCGTCAACGACACCATCATGCACTTGGCTACGAGCCATATGGGCTTTGGCGGCATGGGCGCGAGCGGTATGGGGCAGTACCATGGCCGCGAGAGCTTCGATACGTTTAGCCACAAGAAGAGCATCGTGAACAAGGCAACCTGGCTGGACGTGCCGTTTCGGTATGCGCCCTACGCAAGCTGGAAGCACAAATTCGTGCGCATGTTTGTGCATTAGAAAAGGGCGCAGGTAATACGAACAAGTGTTCCTATTACCTGCATTTTGCGTTAGACTACTGTTATGGAGCACGGATGGGCCAACTCCCTTTAGAAGGGATTTGGTATGAACGTAAGCGATGTTATTTCGTTATTGGCGTTGTTGATTGCGGCTATCGAACTCGGTCTGTTTATCGGCCGAATGAAATAGCCGCCCCCGCGTAAGCGAAGACGGCCACTTCTCACGATGAAAACGTGTATCGGAGTTGGCAAGACCCGCGGCAACGGGTGCCATCCGTGTTCCTATCTTATCTGCAAGCGTTCTGTCGCGCAAGCGTTGAGGCAAACGATTGAAGGACGCAGACAGGATGTATTTGTGTCCGCACGGGACCGTAGACTTCTCAATAAGGTTACACACCGGTTTATCCGGCCGTTAGAGGAGTTGCTATGTACGAGCCTTCGCGTGTTCTTCTGTCATTTCACATTGCAGGATTTCAGTATGCCGATGGCGCCTTGGTCTTGGGCGATCTTAAAGCGGGCGATAAGCTGACGCTGTGTGCCGAGCGCGATAATCCCCATGACCCTGAGGCGGTTGCGATTTATTACGGCAACACCAAGCTTGGCTATGTTCCGGGAAACGAGGTCGGCCCACTGTCCTTGATGATGTATTACGGCCACGAGGACGTATTTGAGGCCCGCGTGCAACAGGTTGCTCCCGAGCGCAGCCCGTGGCACCAGGTGCGCGTTGGCCTCTATGTGGTGGATGCTCGCTAGTCGGCAAGGGAGGCGGCCATGTTTGATGACGACGACCTATTCAATCTGACAGACGATTCGTTTGAGTGGGATCTGCTACTCGATGACGATGAGTTGGAGCAGGATCGTAAGAAGCGGCAGGGCAAGAACGCCCAGGGTGATGCGTTGAAAAAGAAAGACAAACGCCGTCGCGGACTGTTCGGCGGGCTCTTTGGATAACCGCCACATCGCTGCGTCTGTATACTTAGCACGAGTTGAACACGTTGCGAAATGAGGGCATAGACGATGATGTGGTTTACCGCCGACCTGCACCTGGGCGATACGAATATCTTGCGCGACATGGATCGGCCGTTTGGCTCGGTCGAGGAGATGAATCGCAAGGTCATCGATGCCATCAATGAGTGCGTGGCTGCGGATGACCGCCTCTATATTCTGGGTGACTTTACCTATCGTTTGCCCCTGGCGGAGGCGGTGCGCCTGCGCGAGCGTATCGAATGCCAGAACGTGACGCTCATCCGCGGTAACCATGACGGCGACTGGGAAGATTCCGACGTACCGCAGATTTGGGAAGACGTGCGCGATTACCTGGAGATTGCTCCCGGCTATGCCAAGGGCCATCGTCTGGTTATGAGCCACTACCCCATGCTCAGCTGGAACGGCAAGGCACGTGGCGCCATTATGCTGCACGGACATATCCACAGCAGGGGTGACCGCACCAACGCACGCAACCGCGATCGCGAGCGCCCCATTTACCGCTACGATGTGGGCCTCGACGCCAACGAGTACAAGCCCGTAAGCCGCGACCAGATTCTTAGCTTCTTTGGGCTATAGGGCGCCAGGACCACCACAAAGGGGACAGGCACCTTTGTGGTGGTCCTGGCGCCGTTGCCATTATGGCGGCGGCGCCTTTTTTGTCCGCGTGCCGCGGTAGAGTGTAGGCAGTTGAAATGTGCGTCCAGCAAGGAGCTGCTATGAACGAGATCAAGTGCCCGCATTGCGGCGAAGTATTTAAGGTCGATGCATCCGGCTATGCGGATATCGTCAAGCAGGTGCGCGATGCGGAGTTCTCGCGCGACCTGAATGACCGCGTAGCGGCTGCTCGACGCGAGGGCGAGCAGGCGCTGGAGCTTGAGCGTTCGCGTTCGGCGTCTGCCCTGCAGGAGGCAGAGGCTCAGCGCAACGCTCAACTTGTCGAGCAGAAGAACGCTGCGGCTCAGCAACTGGCACAAGAGGTTGCCAAGCGTGATGCCGAGCTTGCCGAATTGCGTGCCAAGCTCGAGGGCGCTGCCGCAGAGCGCGAGAGTGCAAGCCAGCGCGCGGCGGTTGAGGCCCGTGCCGACGCTCAAAAGGAGAACGCCGAGCTCCAGCGCGAAATCGACAACTTGCGTGCGCAGCTGGGGCGCAAGGATGACGAAGCCAAGCTTGCCGAGTCGGCGGCGCGCAATGCTGCTCAAAACGATGTAGCTGCACGAGATGCCCAGATTGCCGAGCTGCAGGCCAAGCTTGCTGCGGCGGACAAGGCCCAGGAGATGGCGCTTGCCGCTGCCGCGGCCGAGTCGCAGCGTGAGCTCGATGCCGCTCGCAGCGAGGCCGAGCGCGCACTTGCTGACTACCGCGCGACGGTACAGGAGAAGCTTTCCGCCGCAAAGGCTCAGTCTGAGCAGGAGGCCGAGGGCCTGCGCGCGCAGCTGCGCGAACAGGAGCTGACGGCCAAAATGAACCTATCGGAGGCGGTCGCTGCGGCGGAACGAGAGCGCGATGAGGCACGTGCCAAGCTCGCGAGCGAGCTGGCGGTGCGCGATTCTCGCGAGGAACAGGCCAAGGCGGCGCATGAGCTCGAGCTTGCGCAGGCCAAGCGCGCGAGCGATGACCTGATTCGCTATAAGGATGAAGAGATTGAGCGCCTTAAGGACATGAAGGTCCGCCTGTCCACCAAGATGGTGGGCGAGTCGCTCGAGCAGCACTGCGAGACCGAGTTTAACCGCCTACGCATGACGGCGTTTCCTAACGCGTACTTCGAGAAAGATAACGATGTGTCCGAGGGCACCAAGGGCGACTTTATCTTCCGCGAGTGCGATGCGAGCGGCAACGAGGTCATTTCGATTATGTTCGAGATGAAAAACGAGAACGACGAGACCGCGACCAAGCATAAAAACGAGGACTTCTTTAAGAAACTCGATCATGATCGTCGCCAGAAAGGCTGTGAGTATGCGGTGCTCTGCACCCTGCTGGAGCCCGAGAGTGAGCTCTATAACGCGGGTATCGTCGACGTGAGTTACCGCTATGAAAAGATGTACGTGATCCGCCCGCAGTTCTTCATTCCCATGATTACGCTTCTTCGCAACGCCGCCATGGGTTCATTGCGCTATAAACAGGAGCTAGCGGAGTACAAGCAGCAGAACATCGATGTCACGAACTTCGAGGCCAAGATGGAGAAGTTCAAGAACGACTTTGGCCGCAACTACGAGATCGCGAGCCGCAAGTTCCAAACGGCGATCGATGAGATTGACAAGACGATTAGCCATCTGCAGAAAACCAAGGAGGCGTTGCTGTCCTCCGAGAACAATCTGCGCCTGGCCAACAAGAAAGCCGACGATCTTACCATCCGTAAGCTCACGTGGGGCAACAAGACCATGAAGGCGGCGTTTGACGAGGCGCGCGGGGCTGCGCCAGAGACAAACGATGAGCCAGCCGAGGCGGATTCGTATGAGGTCGAGGATGCTGAGTAAGGCATAGCATATAGTGCAAAAGCGGGGCCGCTGGCGATGTTGCCAGCGGCCCCGCTTCGTTTCGTTCCATTGCGCCCGGCTAGTCTTCGAGCAGGTCCTCGATAAAGCCGACACGGTAGTTTTTGAAGATGACCTCGCCGCCGTCCTGCGTGGCGTCCAGATCGACATCGCCCATGATGCCAAAGTCGTGGTCGCCATCCTCGTCGGCAAAAATCTGGTGCACGTGCCACACGTGATCGGTCTTCTCGTCGCTCTCGTCGATGGAAAACATCGCGGCGCTGCGGGCATTTCCGTCGGTGAGGATTTCCTCGTGCTGCTCATGGTAAGCGTCGAGTGCTTTTTGCCAGCGGATCTCGCTCATGCCCCAGTCATCGTCGAGCTCGCCCAGATCGCGAGCGTGCTCGCGGGCGGCAAGGGTCACGCGGCGGAAGAGCGCGTTGCGCACCAACAGCGTGCAGCCGCGACGGTCCGCAACGACCTCGTCGATGCCCTGCGGCGGTGTGACGTCGAGTGCAGCGGGGTTGCCGGCGTTCTCCCACTCGTCCACCAGGCTCGAGTCGACCGAGCGCACCACAAAGCCGAGCCACGAGATAATATCGCGCAGGCGCTCGTCGCGCTTTTCGATGGGCACGGTACGGTCGAGAGAACGGTAGGCCTCTGCCAGGTAGCGTAGCAAAATGCCTTCGGAGCGGGCGATGCCGAGCTTTTGGATATAGCCCTTAAAGTCGCTCGCGCTCTCCAGCATGTCGCGCAGGACGCTCTTGGGCGAGAGCTGATAGTCGTTGGCCCAGGGTACTTCCTGGCAGTACTTGTCAAAAGCGGCATCGAGCAAATCCTCGAGCGGCTTTTCGTAGGTGACATCCTGGATGCGCTCCAGGCGTTCCTCATATTCGACGCCGTCAGCCTTCATTTCGGCCATCGCGCGGTCGCGCGCGGCGCGCTCCTGTGCACGCAGCACCTG
This sequence comes from uncultured Collinsella sp., assembly GCA_938023085.1. Taxonomy (GTDB): domain Bacteria; phylum Actinomycetota; class Coriobacteriia; order Coriobacteriales; family Coriobacteriaceae; genus Collinsella. The sequence continues at coordinate 2,172 of CALHDP010000060.1, read as the reverse complement.
CTTGGGGTCCTCGAGCGTAGCCTCGACCATCGAGATGAGGTCCATGGTATAGGTCTCACTCTCGGGGTCGAGCAGCTCCAGGGCGGCAAGCAAAAACGGCGAGAGCGGCTGATCGAGCGCAAAGTCCTCGGGCAGGTCGACCGTCAGCGCGTAGTCGATGTCCGGCGCGGCGTCAGCCGGAGCGTCGGGCGCGGGCGGCACCTCGGTGCGCACGACGACGCCGGAGTCGATGAGCGTGGCGAAGATCTCGTCGGCACGAACCTCGAGCTTTGCCTTTTCCTCGGGCGTTTGCAGGCTTGTCTCGATGAGGTCGTGCACGCGGGCGCGAGCGTCGCCGCCCTGCTCGACCACGCTAATCACCATGGAGTGCGTGATATGCAGGCGCGGCTTGAGCGTTTCGGGCTGCGTCTCGATCAGACGCTCAAAGGTCTGCTTGTTCCAGGTGACAAAGCCCTCGGGGGCCTTTTTCTTTTTAATCTTGCGGAGCTTCTTGGGGTCGTCGCCCGCCTTGGCCATGAGCTTGGCGTTCTCGATCTCGTGCTCGGGTGCCTCGGCAATCACCATGCCCTCGGTATCGAAGCCCGAGCGGCCGGCGCGACCGGCGATCTGATGGAACTCACGGGCGCGCAGGCGACGCATCTTGTAGCCATCGAACTTGGTGAGCGCGGTGAGCACCACGGTATGGATGGGTACGTTGATGCCGACGCCGAGTGTGTCGGTGCCGCAAATGACGGGCAGTAGGCCCTGCTGCGCCAAGCGCTCGACCAGCAGACGATAGCGCGGCAGCATACCGGCGTGGTGCACGCCGACGCCACATCCGAGCAGGCGCTTGAGAATCTTGCCAAAAGCCGTGGAGAAGCTCGTGCCTTTGGCGGCTTCCTTAATAGCCTCGCGCTGTTCCTTGCTGGCGATGCCAAAATTGGCGAGCGACTGCGCCGTCGCAAGTGCGGCGTCCTGGCTAAAGTGCACGATATAGAGCGGGGCCTCGCCGCGACGCATCGCGAGCTCTACCGTGCCCTCGAGCGAGGTCGTCACGTAGTCGTAGCTCAGCGGCACGGGGCGTGGGGCATCGACGACTAAGTCGCAGGTAGCGCCGGTGTGTTCCTCGAGCGAGGCGGCGATCGCGGTGACATCGCCGAGCGTGGCACTCATGAGCATGAATTGCGTGTGAGGCAGGGTGAGCAGCGGCACCTGCCAGGCCCAACCGCGATCGGGGTCGGCAAAGTAGTGGAACTCGTCCATGGCGACGCAGCCAACATCGGCATCTTCGCCCTCGCGCAGTGCGTCGTTGGCAAGGATCTCTGCCGTGCAGCAAATGACGGGCGCCTTGGTGTTGATGTGCGTGTCGCCGGTGATCATACCGACGTTATCGCGGCCGAGCACCTGTACCAGATCGAAAAACTTCTCACTGACCAGAGCCTTGATAGGAGCCGTATAGTAGCAGCGCTTGCCCTGCGCCATGCCCATAAAGAGCATGCCCAGCGCGACAAGCGACTTGCCCGATCCGGTCGGTGTGCCTAAGATGACGTGATCGCCGGCAGCGAGGTCCATGAGGGCCTCTTCTTGGTGATCCCACAGTTCAATGCCACGGTCGCTCGTCCATTCAAAGAAGCGTTCGAAGGCCTGATCAGGCGTGAGCCATGGTTCGGGCTCGCCGCCGTCCTCGGGCTCCCACCAGGTGGGGGAGAGCGCACCGAGCGAGCCGAACTCGGCTTCGGTTCCCGTGCCGCCCGAGAATGAGCTGGCGGCCCCGGCGCCGGAGACGGTGCTGGCAGTGGTGTCTGTTGTGGTCTGTGCCATGTGGTTGCTTTCTCTCGCGTTTGTCCGCCAACTATTATGGCGTAGCGGCGGCGCGGGGTGCCAGCGCGCGAGAAAATGCAGGAAATGGGCGTTCTGTCCAGCTGTTTGGTGCAGTTGCCAGCTAAGTGAGTAGACTTTTTGCGATATTGCGAGCACATGGCTTTTGCGCAAGGGTTCTACCTGCACTGATAATTGTTCTCGGGGGAAGCGGGCACTGCGGGGCGCGGCAACGGCGCGCGATTTCCGCGTCGCAGCGCTACCCTGATGCTGAATGCCGGGACGATGACCCACTGACCTGCTGACGCCTCTTCGGCCGTCACTGATAATTGTTCTCGGGGGAAGCGGGCACTGCGGGGCGCGGCAACGGCGCGC
>CALHDP010000059.1 GCA_938023085.1 uncultured Collinsella sp. | reverse complement strand
GCGGCATATCGAATGAAAGGCAATTTGCATGAATGACTTTATGAAGGGCCGCAATGGCGCTGACGAACTCACCATCGTGATGGGCTTCGCAGGCATTATCATCGCCATGATCGGATCGATAGCCCGCATCCAGTGGCTCAGCTGGATTGCCATCGCCGTAATCGTGATTGGCGTGCTGCGCGGCCTGTCCAAAAATATCGACGCACGTCACAAGGAGAACGAGGCCTTTGTCGCCGCGACCGCCAATGTTCCCGGCTTGGGCAAGTTTGTCGCCAGCTTGGGCGCCGGCGCCGCAGCGGCCAGCACCTCACGCGCAGCCGGAACGAGCAAGGAAGACTTTGAGCGCGCCAAGCGCACAGCCAAGAAGATGTGGAAGGGTCGCAAGACCACGGCATACCTCAAGTGCCCCAACTGCGGCCAGATGCTGTCCGTCCCCAAGGGCAAGGGCAAGATTCGCGTCACCTGCCCCAAGTGCCACGCCAAGATGGAGACGCGCTCATAGCCGCTACACCATAGGACAAATAAAAGCCGAGGCCTCGCACCGGGACCTCGGCTTTTTCTGATTATGACAAAAGGATTGTCCCTTTTTCGCATCGCCATATCGCGCGCTTACGCCACGCCGTCGCGGGCAAGCTCCTCGGCCAGCGCCTCAGCCGGCATGGCCATAATCGCGTCGAGCTCGGCGTCCACCTCGGGAATACGCTTCACCTTGAGCGTGCGTACCAGATCACCGCGACACATCACATGTATCGGCTCGCGCAGAGCGCACAGATTATCGAGAGGATTCTCGCGCGTTACCAAGATATCGGCAGCCTTGCCGCACTCGATCGCGCCAGTATCGCCGCCCAGCTCCAGCAGCTCGGCATTAACCTGCGTGGCTGTATGCAGTGCGAAGGCGTTGCTCACGTCGACATACTTGGCAAAATAGGCGACCTCGCGCCACATGTCATACTGCGTCACGAACGGGCAGCTTGAGTCCGTGCCAAGGCCCACCTTAACGCCAGCTTCCAGTGCGGCACGGGCGCTCTCGATGATGCCCGAGCACACGATGTCGCCGTTCTTCTTTTGCGTATCGGTAGAATGGGTCTTTTCCGGGTCGAGCAATACA
>CALHDP010000058.1 GCA_938023085.1 uncultured Collinsella sp. | reverse complement strand
ACGGAAAGCACATTAAGTGCTTTCCTTTGCGTGCGGAACTCGCGACAAACTTAATGCCCTCCGGTCCGCCCCGGGAGCTGGGGTAACTTATTCGGGCCCGGCATTCAGAAAAGTCAGTGCAGCAAAATGGCGATGCGGATGGGATGCACAAGATAGGGGCACGTTGTTGGGACGCGCTCTTTTAAGTTGCGGTGGAATAGTTCCTGTATTTGGGCTTGAAGGCCGATTTTAGGAACTATTTCACCGCAACTGAGGGGTGGGATGTGGAGTTAACGCTCGTAGATCAAGTTACCTGCCAGGTAGGTGGCCTGAACCTTGGTAGCCTGGAGCTCTTGTGGATCGACAGTGAGCGGGTTTTGGTCCAGGACTACCAGATCGGCGTATTTGCCGGGCTCCAGGCTGCCGAGGTTTTGCTCGTCGCCCGCTGCGTACGCGCTGCCAAGCGTGTAGTTGCGCAGGGCCGTTGCCGCGTCGATACGCTCGCTCGACAACCAGCCGCCCTCGGGCCAGTGGCTTTTGGGGTCCTGGCGCGTGATGGCCGTGTAGAGCACGTTCATGCTGGTAACAGCTGTTATGGGGCTATCGGTGCCGAAGGCTTGGCGAATGCCGCGCTGGTTATAGGTTGCGAACGGCCACATGATGCGGCTGCGCTCCAGGCCCAGGTCGCGCTCCGGACCACCCGGGTCGAGCGTGATATGGCAGGGCTGGCTCGAGGCGACCACGTTGAGCTTGCGCAGGCGGTCGATGTCCTCGGGCAGGAGGTTCTCCAGATGCTCAAGCGTGTTATGACCGTGCTGGGGCAGGCCGTACAGGTCGGCCGCTTCCTCGAAGATATCCAGCGCGGCATGAATCGCACCGTCACCAATGACGTGGATGCGCACGGTGTGACCGCGCTCCGCGGCCGCCAGAACCAGTTTGCGCATGCGCTCAGCCGGAACCGTCAGACGGCCCTGGTCGCCCGGGAAGCGCGGATTGGTATAGGGCTCGGTGAGATATGCCGTGTGTTCGCTCGACACGCCATCGAAGAACTGCTTAAAACCAGGCGCCGAGAGCAGCGCGTTGTTCGCGTAGCGGGTCTGCAGTTCTTCTAAGCGCGATTGGTCATCCAGCAGTGTGGGGAATAGATGGGCTCGGATGCCCAGTTTGCCGGCTGCCTGCAGTTTGTCGTAGACGTCGTCGCGGATAAAATCGCAGCCCGGCATGGGCATGAGCGACATATCGCAGATCGAGGTGATGCCCTGCTCGGCCATACGCTTCATCTGGTCGGCGTAAGCGCTCGCGATGCGGTCCTCGCCCAGCCACTCCAGGCAGCGCGGTAGCAGCTGCATGGCAGCCGCCTCGTGAGCAATGCCCGTGAGCTCGCCGTTTGCATCCTTGTCGTAGCTGCCGCCCGCTGGCGGCTCGCTGTCGCGTGTGACGCCGAGCGCCTCGAGTGCGCGGCTGTTGAGCCAAAGCGTATGCCCGTCGCCCGAATACATAACGCAGGGACGATCGGGGAATGCCGCATCGAGCGACGCCTTGGTAGGATGCTCGGGCGGGTCCCAACGGTAGTCGCGCCAGCCCTGCGTCACAACCCAAGCGTCATCGGGCAGGTCCTGGGAAAACTCGAGCGCGTGCTGCACCAGCGCAGCCTCGGACGTGCCCATATCCATGAGCATGTACGGCGAGGAACCGACCGAGGTATGGAAGAAGTGCAGATGAGCGTCATGGAAACCGGGGCAGACAAACTGCTCGCCGTAGTCGATAACCGGCGTGGCGGCAGGCGCGGCGGCAATCACCTCATCGGGCGCACCGACTGCGACGATACGGTCGCCTGCGATGGCAATCGCCTGCTCGCGGGCGGTATCGATGCCGTCTTGCGCGGTAAAGACGTTCTTGGAGCGGATAATCCGATCGATATGTTGCATGGGCATCCCCATCTCTGGCAGGAAATTCAACACCCCCGAGTGTACTCCCCCGCCCTTGTAACAAAACCCCAAGCGGCAAACGGCAACTTTACCAGCCCTAGCGGCAGGTGGCATACTGGAGAGAGCCTGTACGATTTTGCGATCAACCCAGCAAGGAGCAAATCGACCATGACGAAGACCAAGGCACAGCAGATTATGGCAGCGACCGAGGCTCGCGCGGCTGACGACGTCACCGCAGCCATCAAAGATATCGCTACCGAATTTGAACCATATATCATCAAGCAGCGCCGGCACTTCCATAAGCACCCGGAGCTGAGCCTTGCCGAGGAGCGCACGACCTCTGACATCGCCAACCAGCTCGACGCCATGAATATCCCCTACGAGCGTCCGCTCAAGACGGGCCTTGTGGCGACCCTTCGCGGCACCGCGCCCGACGCCTATCGCGAGGACGGCACGCCACGCCGTCGCATCCTGCTGCGCGCCGACATCGACGCCCTGCCCGTCACCGAGCAGACCGGCGAGGAGTTCGCCAGCGTCAACGAGGGCTGCATGCACGCCTGCGGCCATGACTGCCACATCGCCATGATGCTCGGCACGCTGCAAATCCTGCGCCATATGACCGACGACATCCACGGCGAAGTCCGCATCGTATTCCAGCCCAGCGAGGAAAACGGCCAGGGCGCCAAGCTCATGATCGGCACGGGCGTGCTCGACGGCGTCGATGGCGCCTACGCCGCGCACATCTGGAGTGAGGTCGACGCCGGCACCGTGAGCTGCGAGCCCGGACCGCGCATGGCCAATACCGACTGGTTCCGCATCGACGTCCGCGGCACCTCGTGCCATGGCGCCATGCCCCAACGCGGCCACGACGCCGTTATGGTTGCCGCCGAGATCGTCAACGCCCTGCAAACCATCGTTTCGCGCGAAATCAGCCCCTACGAGCCGGCCGTCATCACCGTCGGCGAGCTGCACGGCGGCACCGCGCGCAACGTTATCGCCGGCACGGCCTACCTCGCCGGCACAGTGCGCACCTACGGCGATTCGACCCACGAGGAAATGCCGGAGCTCATGCGCCGCATCGTGGAGCATACCGCGGCAGCTCTGGGCGCCGAGGCAGAGCTCACCGACTACACCATCGCCAACTACAAGGTCGAAAACGACGCCGCCTCGAGCGAGCGCTGCCGTCAGGCTGTAATCAAGTGCCTGGGCCCCACCGGCCAAGGCCATTATCGCGGCACGCTTTCGGGCGAGGATTTTTCGGAGTACCTGCGTCGCGTACCGGGCGTGCTCGCCTTTGTAGGTACGCGCAACCCCAAGATTGGCGCCACGTACGCCCAACATTCCTGCTTCTACAAGATCGACGAGACCGTGCTGGCAAAGGGCTCCATGGTGGCCGCCCAGTATGCTATCGACTTTTTGGCCGAGCCCACGCAAGAGGAGCTCGACGGCCCCACGATCGCCGCGGTTGCCGAGACCAACCCCGACTTGGCCGCCAAGCTGCGCTCTGCCAAGGCCACGGCCGCTGAGGCGCGCGACGCCATGCACGATGCTCGCACCGCCCGCCATGCTGCAATCAAGGGCATCCACGATGCGCGGGCTGCCGCTCGCCACGAGGAAAAGCGCGACGAGTAGCCGTCACGCCCATCCATAACAGCCTGGCTAAAGCAAAGCGGGGGCGGACGTTATCTCAACGTTCGCCCCCGCTTATGTGTCGACCGTTTTTCTAGCGCGTCCTCCGTCACGCCAGGTAAGAGCGAAGGATGGTGAGCCAGCGTGGGGGTTCGAGGTGGATGATATCGTCGGGAACTCCGGCGGGCGCATAGCCGCCAAAGAGCAGACCGGCATCTGCCGGATTGATGAGGCGCACGATCCATACGACGACGACCAGCACGCACAACACGGTGACCGCAATGTCGATACCACGCTTTAGCTTGCTCGATGCCACCTCCTCGCGCACGAACGCGAGCACAAACGCAATCGGCACCACCCAAAACAGCGGATGGTAGGCAAAGGCAGCCGCATAATCGAGGCGCAGCGCCGCCAGCCACGCCCTCGTCATGCCGCATCCCGGACAAGGAATGCCCGTCATCAATCGAAAAATGCAGCCAATGTCGAGCAGGTAGAGCGCGAGCCAGGCGACAAAGAGCGCGCCGGTGCAAAAAAGGGCGCGGCGAAGGAGCTCTGCCGTGCCCCTATGTCCCTGGAAGCTGTTCACGCCGCCCTTATTGTTAGGCACGAGCGCCAAGGCGAGTGTTGTAAGCCGTTGCCATGGCATTGGTATTATTGATGACGATGTTCATAGCGAAGATGGGACCAAGGCCGCACAGGAGCGCGCCGAAGATCTGCCACAGAAGAACGGTGGTGCCGTTTTCCTGGAACACCAGGCCGTAGCGAGGAGCGTTGGCCTGCAGGCGGTTGCCAATCTTGTAATACCAGTAGTACGCGTAGAAGCCGCAGGTCACAAACGATAGAAGGATGAATTCCGCCAGACCCGGCGTGTAATCGCCGTCATCCTGACACAACGTGTTGACGTCGCGTGCCAAGCAATACAGGAAGTAGAACGAATAGATACCGCAGGTCACAAGAGAGAGCAGCAGCCAGCCGATCAGGCTGCGGTCAGCCTTAATGGGGTCATAGCCCATCGGAGCGGATGCGGACTGTTGGGCGTATTGACCGGTGTACTGCTGCTGAGGCTGGGGCGCGGGCTGAATAGCCTGGGCCGGAGCGGGCTGGGGCTGCGGGGCCGCAGCGGCAGAAGCGGCACCAACGGCGGATCCGCAAACAGGGCAGAATTTGGCATCATCCGAAATGGGAGAACCACAAGTGGGACAGAACATGAGCCTCTCCTTTTCCTAAGGCGTCGCACGCCTTCAAACCTTCCACGTCTACGTTCTCAACAATAGCCGCGACGTTGTTGCGCAACATTGACCAATTTCCGAGAAATTTTGCTGCAACCGTTTTCCCAGGCATTTTCTTGCTTTCGCAGTAGAAAAAGGCACCCCGGGCTCAGTTGCCCAGGGCGCCTCGACCGGCTATTCGGTTTGATTGTTTTCGGCAGCAGGATTATCGCCCGGCTCATCCGCCGGCGTGGCAACGGCATCCCAATCGGGCTCCGCAGGCGTCGCCTCGGACGCCGGTGCGGGGACAGGAGCAGGTGCCGGGGCAGGGGCAGGCGCGGGTGCCGGGGCAGGTGCAGGCGCGGGCGCCGGGGCAGGCGCAGCACCAGTGGCTGCCGTGGGATTGAATCCCGCAGGAGCAGGCTTCTTCTCACCCGGGAGCACAAAAGTCAAAACGTCGTCCTTGTCCTCATCGGCCCATTCGCTTGCATAACGTGCAGCCCAATAGCCAACGGCACGGTGCTTGAGCATCTTGCCAAAGACCGTAAGGAACACCGTGACGAATGCAATCAGCACCAGGAACAATACGAGCGTGACACCACCGGCGGTAACAATCGCCTCGATACCCGTGGGGCGATAGTAATAGCCGTACGCGCCAATTCCGGCGATGGCACCAAAGACAGCTGTCAAGATCCACGTAATGGCGTTGGAAACCAGGCCCGTCAAAAACTCGGGAAGGAACGAAGCACAGAACAGCTTGGTCTTGTTGTGCTTAAAGGCCGCCCAGACCTTATCGAGCGAAAACGCGCTCTCGACGCGCCCGGTCACCGCAAAGTGCATCACGGCAATGTCGGCGAACATCTTAAAGAAGACACCCAGAATCGCCGAGGCAATTAGCGCCAGGACAAGCAGGCCAAGCGAGCCAAACAGCGCAGCTTCGAGCGCATAAGAGCCGTAATACGAATACGAGCCTGCGGCGCCAATTACCGCGCCCTCCGCCAGCGAAAGCACTACACCGATAACGGGAATGGCAGCGATAACCTCGAGCACGACCGAAATAACGCTCGAAAAGACTCCGAGACCAAACGACGTGGAACGCATCAGCGGACGGTCCATGCCGTCATCGACCTTGAGCGACAGATCACGGCCCCACTCGATACCAAAGCCGGAACCGCACACACTCGCAATGCAAGCTGCCAAAAAGCCGATGGCAGCCGCAATGCCGCCAATAACGGGAATAAACAGCACGAGCACCGACACAACGCAAATCAGCGCCGGCAAAAACGCGATTTGGCATACACGCTGAAGCACGCCCGGAGTCTTAGTCATATCTTGGAACGCCTGAGCCACACAGCCCTTTGGCGCATTCGCCACGGGCGGTTGCGGAACAAACTGCTGGGGCTGAGGCTGTCCCTGGGGAGCGGGGCCAGCGGCACCGGCATTAGGAGCGCCACACACGCCGCAGAACTTGTCGTTATCGCCCATGGGGGCGCCACACTGCGAGCAGAACATAGAATCATCCCTTCGCATCTTGAACGAATCACTTGGATCGCAAACGTTGTCTTTAGCATCATTATTGCCCAATGTGGGGTCAAATACTCAAAGACGACCGATTTGCAAGGTACACGGCGCCAGCAGGCGGTTCGTTGAATACGTCCGCGCTAGTTCGTGCCGCGGAAACCCTTGCCGACGATCTCGGAGCTGTCGACAATCGTGATAAAGGCGCCCGGATCGACTTCGCGCGCATAGCGGCGTAGTTGCACGGCCTCGCGACGGCTCAGCACGCTCATGATCACCGTCACGCACTTGCCCGAGAAGGCACCGTAGCCGCGGCTAATGGTCGCCGTGCGGTTGAGATGCTTGACGATAAACTCCTCGACCTTAAGGGGCTCGGAACAAATGACCGTGCAGACTTTGCGCAGGTGAATGCTCTCAATGGCTTTGTCGACCACGAGTGTCTTGGCAAACAGGCCGAGCACGCAATACAGACCGACACGCGGGCCATACAAAAAGGCCGCGATGGTCACGATGCCGATATCGACCAGCAGCAGGGCACGGCCAATCTCGAGCGTCGTGCGGCGCTTGAGGATCATGGCAAGAATGTCCGTGCCACCCGTCGAGGCGCCGATGTCAAAGACAATAGCGCTGCCAAGCGCCGGCAAGATGACGGCAAAGCACAGGTCGAGCCACATATCACCCGTCAGAGAGACATCGGTCGGAATAAAGAGCTCAAACAGCGAAACATAGGCGGACAGCGCAAACGAGGCGAAGACGCTCCACAGGATTGCCTTGCGCTCCAAAAAGATAAAGCCCAAAACGACGAGAACCGCGTTAATAATCCACATAAAGACGCCGACGGGCAGGGTCGGGAACAGCGTGGACAGAATGACCGACACGCCCGAGGTGCCGCCAAAAGCAAAGTGATTAGGGGTTTTAAACGCAACGATGGCGAAGGCCGTAAGAATCAGGCCCAGATTGAGCTCGGCAAAAAAGCGCGGGAAGCCCGGCTCCTGGCTGCGCTTTTGACCGGCACGCTCACCGCGTTCGATATCGGTGCGATCAACCACGCGCTCCATCGGCACCACGGGAGGACGATGCACCTCCTCGGCAGCACGCGATGCCGCCTCTGCCGCGGCGGCCTCAATCGCCCATGCCTTGCTTTCTGTTTCGTGCTCGTCGGCCATTACGGCAACCCCTCGTTAACAATTTGGAAACAATGCGCCCATTAGGGTAACGCGGAACGCGACGATTGCAACCCCTAGTTAGACGAGCGGTATGCCCACATCGGGGGGCATACAAATAACGGCCGGCCACGCTTTTGCTTGCGCGGTCGGCCGTTTAACGTTTTCGCAGATAAAACCTGCCAAAACAAACCTGTCCCTTTTTGGAAGGTTACTCGTGCTGGCTGGTGCGGTGCTCGTACTCCTCGGGGGTGATGACGTCCTCGATGCGCAGGTTGACGCCCGCCACCTCAAGGCCGGTCATCGCGGCAAGGCGCTCGGTGACACGCGCCTTGACATCGTCGAAGATCGCGGGCGCATAGGCGCCGTACTCGATAATGACGGAGATGTTGACGACCACGCGATTGTCATCGGTGACCTCGACCGTCACGCCCTTGGTCAGATTCTCGGCACCAAACTGCTCCTGCACAAAGTGCATGAGGTTACCCTTCATGCCCAGGACGTGCGGTACCTCGCGGGTGGCCATGGCGACGATCTTCTCGATCACACCGTTGGAATAGGTCAGCGAGTCCTCGGACTCGTCCGCTTCCCCATCATCCTCTTCCGCATCGTCGGCGGGTTCGGCCTCGACGAGCGCCTCGTCCTCGAGCGTTACGTCCTCGGCCTCGGCGGTGACGGTCTCGTCTACCTCGAGCTCGGTATCGGCCACATCGACCTTCGTGTTAAAAGCCATGGTTCCTCCTTATGCCCACCGCACACGCGGCGGTCGAATACATGCTAGCGCCCGCTAAACAGACGGCCGAAGAAGTTGACGATTCCGTTCTCGCCGTCGCGGATCTGGCCAATCACGGCGCCGATCAGCACAAAGAAAGCGATGACGAGCGTATCCCACAGACCGAGCGTGAGCACCAGTACGGCGAGCACAAAACCAGCGACGGCTCCAAGCGTGGTGTTGGGATGACGGACGGCATAGCTCCAGATGGCTGCCCCCGTACCCTTGATGAGACCCATGGCCTCATCAAAATCATCGGCGACCGCATCATGTGACTCGGTACCCTCCACCTTGGGATCGACGACCTCGCCTGCCGGCGCGGCGCTCTGATCGATAGTCAGGCGCGGGGTGCGAACGGTCTTGTCTTGATTGGTATCACTCACCGGAAACCTCCACGGTCTGGACGGTAGTCTTGGACGGCAAAAAACGAACGCGTGCGGTCGTGCCCGGCGTGCCGAGCATGGTGTCGCAGGCCTCCTCGATACGTTGCTGCATCGCGACTGCAAGGGAGGCCACGTCCCGGTTATCGAGTGCGATGGCGTCAACCTTAAAACGGACGCGCGATTCGTCGGAGCCCTGCACGCGCGCCTCGACATGCTCGATCATCACTCGGTCGTCGCGCTCTGCTGCGGTGCGAGCACACGAGGAGAGGGCAGCGAGCGTGACCTCGATATTGCGCTCCCCCGCCGGATGCACGCAGGACGGCTCGCGACGAGCAAACATCAGGCGGAAGAAACCCACGAGCACGCCGAGCGCCACGATACCGCCGCACGCCGTAACAACAATGCGAGGCAGCGGATCGCGCATCAGCAGCATAAAGCGATAGGTATATGGCCCCCAAAACTGGCAGACTAACGTACCCAGCGCCACGACGGCGGCGGCAAAATACACGATCGCCAGGGCTCGTTTGAGCACGCGCATGCAGCGCTCCCTTCAAATCTCGATCCACAGAATGCAAAACGATTCGCATCATTATAAAAGAGCCGGGTCCGGTGCCTCATGCACGCGGATCCGGCTCATCTATTCCACGAGGCTTGCATGCTCGCTTCATTATGCCCAGATATGCACGGCTCAATCCGTGCGGGCGCTACTCCTCCTCGAGGGCAGCGATGACCTCGTCGGTCATGTCCATGGTGCTGTAGACGTCCTGGACATCGTCGAGCTCCTCAAGACGGTCGATGAGGCGCTGAACCTTCTTGGCATCGGTACCGGAGACCTCGGTCGGGGTGGTCGGGACCATGGTGGTCTCGGAGCCCTTGACCTGGACGCCCTGCTCCTCGAGTGCCTTGGAAACAGCCATGACGTCGTTAGCAGCGGTCCAGACGATCCACTCCTCGCCGGCGTCCTCGTAGTCCTCGCCACCGGCCTCGGCGATGGCCATCATGAACTCATCCTCGTCACCGGCAGGACCGTTGGCGATCATGGTCTCCTTCTTGGCGTTCTCGTCCAGGACCTCCTTAGCAACGACGATCTGGCCCTTGCGCTCAAACTGGAAGGCGACGGAACCGGAGGTGCCCAGGTTGCCACCGGCGTGGGAGAAGGCGGAACGGACATCGGCGGCGGTGCGGTTGCGGTTGTCGGTCAGGCAGTCGACGTAGACGGCGACACCGGCGGGACCGTAGCCCTCGTACACGATGTTCTCGTAGACGGCGGCATCGGCACCCGAACCAAAGGCCTTATCGATAGCGGACTTGATCTTGTCCTTAGGCATGGACTGAGCCTTAGCCTTGGCAACGGCAGCGGCGAGGCTGGCGTTGTTCTCGGGCAGCGGGTCGCCGCCGAGACGGGCAGCAACGGTGATGTTGCGGCTGAGCTTGGAGAAGAGGGCGGAACGCTTGGCGTCCTGCGCGCCCTTACGATGCTTGGTTGTGGCCCACTTAGAGTGTCCGGACATACGTGTCTCCTATCGGTTTCGACCTAAAGCCCAGCGCGAATGCTCGGGCAATGTAAACAAACGTCGTTATGATATACCTACCGGCCTGCAAGATAAACCCCAAAATGAAGGCGTCGTGATGATGCAGCCCCTTGGCACAAAGCAGCCTGACCCCAATGCGCCAATCTTTGGTTAGGTCCACAGGCGGTCGCTGCGGGTGATCGTGGCGCCGATGGCGAAAGGCATGCATGCAATGACCGGGTACAGGTAGCGCATGTAGGTCGACCCGTTACATGGACCAATCAGGCACACAGCGAGCACACCCAGTAGCGGTATCCAGATGGCCAGCGCGCGCCACGAATGGCGGCGCAACAGGTAGACCACCACGACGATCATGATCCACACGTAGGTGGCCGAGCTCATGGTGAGCGAGATAAACGGAATGCGCTGCACCGCCACGCGGTACAGGTTAATCAGGTGGTCGCACCAGCGCACGGCTTTGCTGTCGACCGGATGGAAGTCAAAGTACTTGAGGTTATCGGGCTTCGCCATGATCTCGGCACTGCGCGCCGTGCTGTAGACCCACGCATCGCGAGCGCTCGGATAGAAGTACCCGTAGTAGTTATTGACGAGCGCCGAGATATAGCACTCGGGGTCCTTTTTGAACATCTGAGCCCACACCTCAAAATAGGCCTTGATGTCCTCCTGCGAGGCGTACTCATTGAAGCAGTTTTTCACGGCATCCGATTTGTCGGGGTTGTAGCGACGGCCCAGGTTCTCGTACTTAAGCACGCGATCGATCACAGCGCGCTCCTCATCGGTCACCAGGCCGTCGCAGGGAGCTTCCTCAATCGTGCCATCGTCTTTGACCTTGGGGTTAACGCCCGAATTAAGGCCGTCGTGCTTTTGGACGAAGCGCGCCGTCTGCTGAAACGGAATCGAGAGGATCTCGCGCTTGGAGCCCGGCGTGATATCGTGCGCCGGCATAAAGACCTTGGTGAAATACATGTTGGAGACAAGGCAGAGCGCAAGCACTGCGAGCACGCCGGCCCAGCGGAAGCGCGGCGTGGCGTACAGGGGCGCGATGCCAGACTGTTTGGCCACGCGACGGGCCACATGCGCGTCCCAAGCGCAAAACGCCGCCGCAATCACGCAGGCCGCCAACGGAAAGACCAGGCCGCCATTGCGCAAAAACGTGGAACCCATGGCACCCAGCACGAGCAACAGCCAGTCGTGGCGTGCAAAGAGCACAGGCGCCTGTTCGCCCGCGCGCTTGGCATTGGCATCGCGACGGGGCAGGCCACATGCCACGAGCTTGGCGGTCTGAACGAGCAGCACCAAAAACGCATCGGCAAACAGTACGTCTTTGGTCAGCAGCGCCGCATAGTTGGAGAACATCGGCATAAACGCAAAGAACAGCAAGGTGACACCACGGACCGGCAGGCTCACGCCCAGCTTGCGCAGCGACGATATGGAATAGGCCATGCAGGCGGCCGTGATGACAAATTGGGCACAGGTGTAGATGGCTAGTCCCGCATTGGCGCTGTTGAATAGCGAAAGCCCCAGCTGCACACATGAGCCGATGATGGCCGTGTGCACCACCGGATGATGGCCGTTGAGCAGCACGTTGGGGTTAAGCAGGCGCAGGTAATCGCTCGTGCCGTTGGGGTAGTTGAACCATTGGCGGATCTGCGCGCCCGTATCTCCCATAAAGAGGCCGGGCAGCGAGGCGATAAGCGTGGGCGCCCAGACAATCATGAGCACAAGAAACGGCCCGACAAAGGGATGGACCGAGAGCAAGGCGTGGGCAACACGCCACACGCGACCAAAGTGGGTCTCCGAAAACGGAATGCGGCGGGAGCTCAACCAATCCAAAAACTCAAAAGCCAGATAGAAGGCCACAATCGCCAGAAGCATCCAGCCCGCGCCGCCAATCCAGGCGCAGATAACGCGTGCCTTGTCGCCCAGCACAATCTCTGCCGAATCGGTAAGGTCGTAGCTACGGCCGAACACCATGCAAACGGCAAAGAACAGCGATGGCAGCACGACCGACGGGCGCCAAGCGTCACCGCGGCCAAAGAACACATAGCGAAACGGCAGCGTGAGCAAGCAGGCAAGCGCGAGCAGCATCACTGCGTCGGTATGGCCGGCAAACGAGAGAAGTACCTCGTAGCACACGTAGAGCGTGCCCGTCGCCTTGGGGTCGATCGCCAGGACCGCATTGCTCGACACCGGGGCGGGATCGATGGAAAACGCCGTAGTCGCCAGCAGGGCGAGCAAAAATGCGATGAGCGTCTGCTTGGCGGGATAGCGCTTAAACCAAACGATGCGGGCGGCGTCGCGCGCAGCCGTTGCGGAGAGGTCGGAATCCTTCACAGTCCGAATAGCCTTTCTAGAAACCTACCAAAAAGGGACAGGTTTATTTTGGCAGGTTTTATCTGGGGAAACGTTACGGTTCTGTCATCGTTGCCCGACAAAACCACCACAAAGGTGCCTGTCCCCCTTGTGGTGGTATGTGGTGGCTAGGCGTCGAGGTAGATGCGCTGGGGACGGTTGCGGCGGAGGGCAAAGATGATGAGCGCCAGGCCCGCAATCACGAGCGGCAGACTCAACAGCTGGCCCATGGTGATGACGCCGCCCAGCAGGTAGCCCAGCTGGGCATCGGGCACGCGCACAAACTCAATGAGGAAGCGGACAATGCCATAGCCCATCACGAACACGCCCATAAACGTGCCCTGGGGCAGCAGCGGTTTTTTGCGGCTGAGCACCTGTAAGATGCAAAAGAGCACAATGCCCTCGAGGAATGCCTCGTAGAGCTGGGAGGGATGGCGCGGCACATCTCCCGCGGTGCCGCCAAAGACCACACCCCAGGGTAGATCGGTCGGCTTGCCCCACAGCTCGCCGTTGATAAAGTTGGCGCAACGCCCCAGGCACAAGGCCAGCGGAGCACCGATGACCGCGAGGTCTGCCAAAGTCCAGGCGTCGAGCCTGTACATGCGGCACACGAGCACGCCGCCGATGATGCCGCCCACCAGGCCGCCATGGAAACTCATGCCGCCCTCATTGGTGGCAAAGATCTCGAGCGGATGCGCCCAGTAGTAGCCATCACCGTAAAAGATGACGTAGAACAGGCGGGCGCCAATGATAAGGCCAAAGACCACACCGACCACGACGCTCGTCAGATCGTCGACCGTAATGTCGAAACCCCAGCGACGCTGCGTGCGGTACATGACGACCGCCGTGAGCAGAGCGCCGACCACATAGGCCAAGCCGTACCAGTAGATGGTGATGGGCCCCGCCGAAATGGCGACGGGATCAAGCATATGGTAGAAGTCGTTGAGCATGTCGACCCTCCTACTCCCTACATACAAATGCGGCCGCGGGCCTTTCGCTCGCAGCCGCATATTTGGGCGTAACGTCTATGCGGAGTACGCCGTCCGCAGCTTTCGCATCTCAGAACGGCGCGTACTCGTCGTACAGGTCCTCGGTCTCGCCGGAAGCATTGACCTGCTCGACACGGGTAACGCCGGGTACGTGCTCCTTGAGAATACGCTCAATACCCATGGACAGGGTCAGTGCGCTCATAGGGCAGCCGGCGCAGGCACCCTGAAGCTCAAGCTGGACGACGCCCTCGTCGTCGACGCCCACATACTCCATATCGCCGCCGTCAGCCTGCAGGTTGGGGCGGATCTCCTCAAGAACCTTCTTAAGCAGCTCTTCGTTAACAGCCACAGGGGCTCCTTTCTCACAATTACGCGGGCGCGCCCGCGGACAGAAGCTATGTTACTACAGCCGTGTACCCGCTCACGAGCCGTCCATGCGCGCAGACGCGACTTTCACGAGTAGTCAATTTGGGACGGGGCTCTTTTGGCTGCCTTTTGTTGCCAGCTGGCGTTGCCACGCGCTACTGCTGAGCCCGCCCCTCGGTGCCGATGTGAACATCGACGATAACCTGGCGGTAGCTGATGCCACAGGAGTCGAGGATGCGGCGGCTGATGCGTCCATCATCGGTGTCGGCGTACTTGTTGTCCAGGTAGACAACCTCGCCCACGCCCACCTGAGCCAAAATCTTGGCGCAGTCATGGCACGGAAACAGCGTGACGTAGACCGTGGAACCCTCGAGGTCCTTGAGCGAGCCGCGATAGTTGAGCACGGCGTTGGCCTCGGCATGGACTACGTAGTTATGCTTGTCCTGCAGCGGGTCATCGCTCGTGCCCCACGGGAAAAAGTCGTCGTTGAGCGCCGAGGGCGTACCGTTGTAGCCCACCGAAAGGATGCGGTGGTTGGTGTTGGCGATGCACGCACCCACCTGCGTGTTGGGGTCCTTGCTGCGGCGCTGCGCGGCGATGGCCACGCTCATAAAGAACTCGTCCCAGCTAATGACGTCCAGGCGCTTGCCTGACGAAGTTTGATGAAGATCGTCCGACATGGCAGACACCTCCGTAATCGCAATAGTTTGACCCATTGTAGCAGGTAAAAGGTGGGGGCGTTTGTCCCACCGGCGCCCTCACCTTTACACGCGGCGGGGCTTTTGGTTGATGCGGTAGAGCTCGGCGAGACCCCGCAACGTCAGCGCATCGTCGACCGTCAGACTGTGACCGACCAGCGACGCGAGTGCCTCGGCATCGTCGCCGGTAATGACGATGGGCACGCTGCCCTCCCCCGCGGCCTTGGTCGCGCGCATCTCGGCGAGCACCATGTCGAGCATGCCGTCGATGCGGGCCACCTCGCCCAGAACCACGCCCGAGCGCATGGCCTCACGCGTGTTGCGACCAATCACATGCGTTGGCGCCGAAGGCTCAACCTGCGGCAGGCGCGCCGCAGCGGCCGAAAGCGACCGGGCACCGAGCGCCAGACCCGGCGCGATGACGCCGCCCACAAAGGTTCCGCGCGCATCGATGACCTCAATATTGGTCGTAGTGCCCAGGTCGATCACGATGCACGGAGAGCCGTAGACGGCACGGGCCGCCACGGCATCGGCGATGCGGTCGGGGCCGATCTCGGCCGGGTCGTCGTAGTGGACGGGCATGCCAGTCTTGAGGCCCGGCCCCACGGTGAGCACGCGCCCCGTGCAGGTGCGGGAAAGCGCCACTTTCCACGGGCGCTCGAGCGCCGGCACCACGCAACTCAGCACTGCGCCCGCGGGAACGAGCACACCCGGCACGCCCGCATCGGCTGACAGCGCGCCCATGACCTGCGCGAGCCTCATGCGAGCCTCATCGGCCGTGATGCTCGACGGCGTCGTGATCTCGCACGTCGCAAGCGGACATTCCTGCGCCGCAGCCGAATCCTCGGCAAACAGACCAAAGCGAATGAACGTGTTACCCACGTCGACCGTCAATATATATGCGCACCCATTAAGCATCGTCGGCGCTCCTTTCGTCTGCCCAGCAGTATATCGCCTACCTAAACCAGTCATCCCAAAATGACTAGCTTGCGGCTATACTGGTGCGCGGTCGTGCGCGAGCTCACGCGGCGGCCCTTGGTAACCCGACTTCCCGCGCCGTATCCGTAGCGGCGCTCCCGGGGGAAGCGGATATACGCAAAGGAGTTCTATATGAGCAATCCCTCGAACCGCGCCTCGATGCGCGGGCAACTCACGCTGCGCGGTGTCGTCATCGGCGTCCTTGGCTGCGTGATCATCACGGCAAGCTCGGCCTACACCGCCCTCAAGATGGGCGCACTCCCCTGGCCGATCGTCTTCGCTGCCGTCATCTCGCTGTTCTTCCTTAAGCTCATGGGCAACGCCAGTCTCAACGAGGCAAACGTCACCCACACCATCATGTCCGCAGGCGCCATGGTCGCCGGCGGCCTGGCGTTTACCATCCCGGGCGCCTGGATGCTGGGCTATGCCGACCAGATCAGCTGGCTCGACATGTTTATCGTGGCACTCGCCGGCACCATCCTGGGCCTGCTGGCCACCGCGCTCATCCACCGTCACTTTATCGTGGACGCCGCGCTTGAGTTCCCCACCGGCAACGCCGCAGCTCAGACGCTGCGTGCTACCGAAGCCGGCGGCAAGACCGGCAAGCAGCTCTTTGGTTCCATGGCCATCGCCGGCATCTATAGCGTGCTGCGCGACGCCCTGGGCGTGGTGCCCAGCATGCTGTGCACGCTCAACATCCCCGGCGTGACCTTTGGCATCTACAACTCGCCCATGCTGCTCTCCGTCGGCTTCCTCGTGGGCTTCGCCCCCGTCGCCTTCTGGTTTGCCGGCGCGCTGCTGGGCAACTTTGGCATCATCGTGGGTGGCACCGCTGCCGGTCTGTTCGACGTTATGACTGCGCAAGGCATCGTCAAGTCCCTGGGCATGGGCCTCATGATGGGCTTTGGCGTCGCCGTCGTCCTCAAGGACATCCTGCCGCAGGTCGCCGGTATCGTCCGCGGTCTTGCCGCCGACAGCTCCACCGACACCGACGAGCAGTCGCTCATCTCGGGCTCCCTTAAGCTCGACGCCGGCATCATCGGCCTGGGCGCTGCCGCCATCGCCGTGATCATCGCCATCGTGCTTAACCTTGGCCCCGTTCCGGCCGTCATCGTGACGCTATTCACCTTTGTCACCACCATCATGAGCGCACAGAGCTGCGGCCAGACGGGCATCGACCCCATGGAGATCTTTGGCCTCATCGTTATGCTCATCGTGGCCGCCTTCGCTCAGATCGCTCAGGTCAAGCTGTTCTTTATCGCCGGCATCGTAGCCGTGGCGTGCGGCCTTGCGGGCGACGTCATGAACGACTTTAAGGCCGGCGCCGTGCTGGGCACCAACCCGCGTGCGCAGTGGATCGGCCAAGCCATTGGCGGCATCGTGGGTGCCCTGGTCGCTGCCGCTGTCATGGTCGCGCTCGTCACCGCCTATGGTCCGGACGCCTTCGGCCCCGACAAGAGCTTTGTGGCCGCGCAGGCAAGCGTGGTCGCCACCATGGTCTCGGGCATCCCGAGCGTGCCGTGGTTCGCAGGTGGCTTTATCGCCGGCATCGTCATGTACTGGCTCGGCATTCCGGCCATGATGATCGGCCTGGGCGTGTACCTGCCCTTCTACATGTCACTCACGGCATTCCTGGGCTCCTGCGTCAAGCTCGCCTACGACAAGTGGTCCGCCCACCGCGACGCCACCGCTGGTCTTTCTGACGAGGAGAGGGCTGCCAAGGACGCCGCCTTCCAAGAGCAGGGCCTGGTTGTCGCCAGCGGCCTGCTCGGCGGCGAGTCCATCGTCGGCGTTATCCTGGCGTTTGTCTCCGTGGGCTTGAGCCTGCTGGGCTAAGTCGAGCAGCTGCTCGACAGCAACCATATTGCCTACGGCTTGCCCGGTCGGCAGCTTTTGCGGCTGCTGACCGGGCTTTTTGATATCGAAACAAAGAAAAGCCAGCGCGCTGCGTATGACAGCGCGCCGGCCTTATCGGTTAAGCCATCGAAGCGCTCCTGCTATGAACCGAAGTTCGTTGCAGAAACTACGCTCGAAACGCTACATCTGCTTGCGACGACGATCGCTCAGCGTCACACCAGCGGCCACGAGGGTGATACCGCCGATGACGAACACCTCGCCCGCAAGAGCGGAATTGTCGCCAGTCTGGGCGAGCGCGGCCGACGTTGCCTTCTTCTTGGCGACAGGAGCCTTTGCAGCAGCCTGCGCAACCTGAGCCTTGGCCTGCGGCTCAGCCTTGGGATGATACTTGTCGTACTCGGCCTGTGCGGCAGCCAGTGCGTCCTTGGCATCGCCAAGCTCGGCAAGTGCAGCGGCATAGACGTCGTTGGCATCGGACAGCTTAGCATCGGCATCGCCCAGAGCAGCCTTGAGGCCAGCGGCGGCATCGACGGCGGCCTTATAGCGAGCGTAGGCAGCGTTCAGCTTGACCAGCTTCTCGTTACCCGTCGTGCCCGCGACAAGAGAGGCCTTGTGGTCGACAACCTCAAGATCGGCCTTGAGTGCCTCGTCGCTGGCAAGCTCGGCCTTGGCCTTGACGATCTCGAAGTTCGCATCGACGACGGCTTCGTTGGCGGCCTCGAGCTGCTTCTGGGCATCGGCGACGCCGGCGACAGCGGCGTCATAGGCGACCTTGGCGTCGTCGACCGCTTTTTGGGCTCCAGCGAAGCGCTCGAAGGCCTTGTTCGCGGTAGCCAGCTCACCCTCGGCAGCCTTGACCTTGGCCTGCGCATCGGACACAGCCTGCTTCTTGGCGGCAACTGCCTGCTTGGCGTCCGAAAGAGCGGTCGCGGCCTGGACATCTGCGGCCTGGGCCTTGTCTTCACCAGCCTGGGCGGCATCGTCGGCCTTCTTTGCCTCGTCAAGCGAGCCCTGCTTATTCGCAAGGTCCGCCTGGGCGGCATCGCGCTTGGCAGCAAGGTCCTTGACCGAAGCCGTGGCGTTGTCATACGCCTCGTTGGCCTGTTCGGACTTTGCCTTGGCGGCATCGCGGGCGCTGCGAGCCTTCGCCTTTCGAGCAGCGGCCTCAGCTGCCTTCGTCTTGCTGTCAGCAAGCGTGGCGTTTGCCTTATCGAGAGCCGCCTGGGCAGTAGCGGCCTCGGACTTTGCGGCATCGAGGTTCTGCTTGAGGGACTCGATGTCGATTCCGCCGAGTGCGTCCTTCGCGGCGTCGTATGCCGTCTTCGCAGCGGCGGTGCCGGACTTAGCCTTCTCGTACTCACCCTTGGCGGTGTTCACGTTCGTGTCGGCCGCTGTATAGGCGTCGCGTGCGCTTTCTTGCTTATCCAATGCGTCAGAATAAGCCGTTCCGGCAGTCCCGAAGTTCTTCTGCGCCTCCGCCAGCTTATTCTGTAGCTGCTTCAGCTGCTCCTTCTGCTCCTGCGTGCCGCCTGCGTTGTAAGCGGAATCGATATAGTCGTTGAGGAGCTTCTTGAACTCTGAGACAGTGAAATCGGCCTGGGTATCATCAGCGCTGTAATCGAAGATGGTTACCTCGGAATCGGTATTCTTTCCGCTACCGGTTGCAATACCGATGGCTTCCGCAGCGGCATCGATGATGTTGAGATAATGCCCACACTCTTGATAGATGCTGTTGTAGTTCTGGGAGATATAATAGGCATCATATCGGTGGCTGCCGAGTTCGTCGCCATACTGCGCGACGTACTTATCGAATGCCTCTTTCTCCTGGGTGTAGAGACCGGTATAGGGCCAACCGAGGGTGTCCTCGGTCTCTCCACCGGTATATGCACCGCCGCCGCCGGCAAGATTTTCACCGTTATCATAGTAGCAGCCAGAGTGCCCCCAGATGTTCGATGAATACGATGTATTAAGGGCAGCTGCCACAGTCATGCGGAGGCTGACGCTGAGCGCCGACTGACCGTTCGCCTTGCGGAGGTTGTTCTGGGTATCGAGGTAGGTCAGGGCGTTGCGCATCTGCTCCAAGGAAAGCGGATTGGTGTCGCGAGACATGTCATGATCGACGTACTGGTCATACCATTCGGCCTTGTCATCGGCACCGGTCAGCATCGATACGGCGTCTTGGGCGTTCTTCTTCTGCGTGGCTGTGAACTGGCTGCCGCCGATGATGTAGTTCATGAAGCCGAACATGCCCTGGCTGATGACATTCTGGTCTACGGTCATGTTCGACTTGAGGTCGACAATCTGCTGGTTAAGCTTCTCGACCTCGGCGTTTGCGGCGTCGTATGCATTATGCGCGTCGGTTACTTCAGCACGAGCCTGATCGAACTCGTTGCTCTTCTGCTGACGAACCTCGACGAGTCGGTCGTACTCCGCCTTCTTGTCGGCCTCGGTCTGCTGGGCCTGCTCGTATGCCGTCTTCGCGGCGTCACGCTTACTGGCCGCGTCCTTGTACTCCCTGTTTGCCGCATCGTATGCAGACTGGGCAGATGCCACAGCAGCGTTGGCGGCGTTGGCCTTCTCCTGCGCGGCGGTGACGGTAGTCTGCGCAGCCTGCAGGTTCGCCTGTGCGGTGGCGTCTGCAGTCGTCGCGGCATCGAGCGCGGCCTGCGCGGTCGCGAGCTCGCTGGCGGCAGTGACCTTGGCAGCCTCGAGCGCGTTCAGATCGATACCCGTGCCCGAGGTCGCGGCATCGAGCGCGGCCTGCGCCTGGCTGAGCTTCTGCTGGGCGTTATCGCGCGCGGTGGTTGCGACTGCGAGAGCAGCGGCAGTCTCCTGCTTCTTGGCCTGGGCAGTCGTCAAAGCTGCCTCGGTATTCTGCTTTTCCTGCTGGGCGCTGGCCTCGGCAGCCTTGGCCTGGTCCAGATTGTCCTGTGCAGTAGTAACGGCCTTATTGGCGTCATCGAGCTTTGCCTGCGCGTCCTCGACGGCCTTCTTGGCGGCCTCGTACTCGTCCATACCCATGGCCTCGAGCTTGGCCTGGGCATCATCGAGGGCCTTCTTGGCCTCATCCTGCTTTGCCTTGGCGTCCTTGAGCGCCTGGGTCTTATCCTCGACACTCTTGTTGGCCTGTTCGAGCTGATCGTTCAGGTCGCCCAGCTTCTTCTGCTGCTGCTCGGTCTTTTCGACGGCCGCTTTAAGCTCGTCAATCTTCTCCTGAAGCGCGGCGACTTCTGCTGCGTTCTGCTCGATTTCGTTGTCGCTCACAGCCTGCGAGGCCTGATTCTTTTGCTGCTGCGCCTGCTTTTGAGACTGGCCCGCCGCATCGGCGTTCTTCTGGGCGGCATCGTAGGCGGCCTGAGCGTCCTTGAGCTGCTTTGCCGACTCCTCGGCCAGCTGGGCAGCCGTCTTTGCGACCGCTTGGTTACCGGCGACAACGGTGTTCTCTACAGAACTACCCCCCCCCTGAACAGAATCGCCGTTATCGGTTGACGGTGCGGCGATTGCCGCCAGCGGCGACATGAGCGGCTGAGCGATGAGGCCCGCCGTCAAAACGGTTGCGACGGCGCGGTTGGCAACGCCCTTGACGTTGACGGCCTTGGCCCTAGGCTCAAAGTGTTGTGGACTGTAGTTTGCCATGGCTTTCTCCCTTTGACACGGATGTATCCATACGCTTCAAAATGTAAGAGCTGATTTTTGAATTCTGTTGCGCAACATTGGTCACCGGCGGATTTTTTGAAATTCACGCTCTCGTGCTTCACAATTTCGTCACATATGCAGGAGCTGGTGCATCATATTTTCGCGGGATGGAATTGAGCCTGTGATTTGCATTTGCTCCCGCGTCATCCGTCCTATCGGATCCCGCGTCCAACAGGCGCCCCGCCCGCCACGGTGTAGAGTTAGAACAACGGGTGCGTTGCGCGGACCGCCCTGGAACGAGGTGGACATGGAACTCGACAAACAACAGATCAAGCGACTACGCGAACGCCATCACCGGCGCCACGGCATCCGCCCTGCCCATAGCGAGGCCATGGAAAACATCACCCGCTTCCTCAAGCGCGCATTCAACATTCGCGAGGGTCGCGCGCCCTACCACGTGATTCGCAAGCGTTTTGTAAACGGCGCGCGTCTGACTGGCTCTCACCTGTGTATCCTCATCATCGCCATGCTCATCGCAAGCATCGGCCTCGATATCGATTCGGACATCGCCATCGTGGGCGCCATGCTCATCTGCCCGCTCATGGGCTCGGTCCTTGCCATGGCATACGGCATCGCCACGCTCGACCGCGAGATTACCCTTGAGGCCGTCGCGAGCTTGGCTCTACAGATGGCCTTTTGCCTGGTCACGTCCACGTTGTACTTTAAGCTCTCGCCCCTTGGCACCACCACGGCCGCTATCCTCGACAATTCGACACCGACTGTGTGGGACCTTGCCGTCGCGCTCGCGGGCGGCTTTGCGGGTGGCCTGGGCAACTCGCGCGACCAGGAACCTGCCACGCTCATCGCCGGCGTGGCCGTGGCGACCGCGCTCATGCCGCCCCTGTGCGCGGCGGGCTATGGCATCGCCATCGCAAGCGGGTCGCTGTTTCTCTCGGCCCTCTACGAGTTTGGCATCAACGTTGTCTTTATCGCGCTGGCTGCCGAAGCCGTGCTGCTTCTTTTGCGCGTGCCGCTCAAGCGCGACCTCAACGGCGACGGCATTGTGACCGCCGAAGAAGATGCCGAGGTCGACGAGCTATCGCGCAAGGTGCGCCGCCGCATCATTGTGGGTACGGTAGTCTTTGCCATCCCCTGCATCGTTATGACGGCGGGGTCTATTGGCTCGGCGCAGACCGGCGTGCAGGACGGCTACGGTGTCACCGAAACTACGCGCGAACTTGCCGCGGTGCTGCCGGGCTTTAAGGATTACACCGTCGCCGTCGAAACCTCGACCACCGAAGGCGACGAGGAGGGCATCGTCGAGCGCGAGATTGTCGCCCATGTGACGACAAGCGAGGCGCCTGGGGCACACGACCGTCACGTCGCCCGCAAGCTCATCAACCTCAATGTGCCCGAACTCGATCGTGTGGAGTTTGATGTGGAGTAATGCGGAGCATGGGATGGCTCCCGCGCACAGGCGCAAGTCGCGGCGAGGCTCAGACGCGACGCAGGCACATGCAAAAAGCGGGACGTAGTTCACGTCCGCGCCCCGCTCGCTGTTTTATTGCCGTGAATCAGACGTCCGCATCGACATCGCCCGACTCCACCGTAAACGCAGGTTTGGTGCTCACCAGATAAAATCGGGTCACTTTGCTATTTCTAAATAGATAGAGCTGGCCCTGCTCGCGTCGGCGTGACACATACGCCACGTGGACCGTACCGAATTCTTCGCCGTTTTCCTTCTTTAATATCAGGATGTTGGGGTCATCCGTACGCTTAAACTGCCCGTCTACGCAGCTGCCGTCTTTGTCGACCAGTTGCCACCGATGGTTATCCTCTTCAAGAAAGGCCAGGGTTTCCAGACTCGTCTTGTCGTCCCGATAGTAACCGTCAATGGCAAACCCTTCGGAAGCGCATTCCTGCATATAGGACGTTTCTCGACTTATAGCAAACAGCCCTGTAGCGCCCAGGAGCACAGCCAGGCAGACCACTGCAAGGGTTATCGAAATAGCACGGCGACCCATGTTAGCCCAACCGATAGTTGTTTAACGGAGCGTGAAACATACCTGGAACCTCCGATATCAGGGGGAACGTCGCCAGCAGGCTGGCGACAACTATATGTTTCTGACATCAAACCATATGGCTGCCACTCGCGGAGGGGGCATCGGCGAACGGCGTGTTTTCATACTCCATTGGTCAAACCTAAGCGCAGCGCTACAGCTCGTACTTGTACACGCGGTAGATGTACTTCTCGGCTTCCATCTCGTAGGTGGCGATGGGCAGTCCATAGCGATCGTCTCGTCGTTTGGCAGATAGGTCACACCGTGCTGGCCTGCGTTGAGCGAAAAATCGCCTTGGGCCTGCAGTAACTTGTCCTCAAAGCCCAAACCGGCCCAGAAATCGGGCGAGCCCACGGAAGGCTGTAGCAAGGTCATTTGCGCAACATATGTCCAGCAAAAACGGGTGGTAGCCGGTACGGCCACCACCCGTTTGTCTCATATCTAGCCCATAGCAGGCAAGCTACTTCTTAATGCCGCGTCCCAGACGCTTGGCGACCGATGCAACGGCCTCCTCGCTGGCCGGCCCGCAGCTCACGCAGCCATCATGGGCACGCATCTGGCCGGTGACCTCGTCCATTGCGAGCGGCGCCACCTTCTCGAGCTTAAAGCCCTTGCCGGCGCGCATGTTCTCCTTCGCCACGCTAATCATAAGCTTAATCCGGTTGAGCTGGTTGACCTCGGACGCGCCAGGGTCGTAGTCCACCGCGACAATGTTGCTCTCGGGATGCTGGCGGCGCAGCTCCTTGATCACGGCCTTGCCCACCACGTGGTTAGGCAGGCACGCGAAGGGCTGCGTGCAGATGATGTTGGGCGCACCATGGTCGATCAGGTCGAGCATCTCGGCCGTGAGCAGCCAGCCCTCGCCCATGTTGTTGCACACCGAAAGCACCGTGCGGGCCTTGTCGGCCATGGTGCCGATGCGCTCGGGCGCCTCAAAGCGGCGGGACTTTTCGAGCATCTCCTCCACCGGCGTACGCATCCAGTCCACCAGCTTAATGAGTGCCTGCATGCTAGCGCGCGCCGTGGCAGAGCTTCCCAGCTCGTCTTTTTGCAGCTCGGCATTGCTCATGGAGTACAGGAAGAAATCGAGCAGGCCCGGCACCACAGCCTCGCAGCCCTCGCGCTCGATGACATCGACCACGTGGTTGTTGGCTGTGGGGTGGAACTTGACCAAGATCTCGCCGACCACGCCCACGCGCGGCTTGGCGCCCTCGCCCACAAGCGGCATGGTGTCGAACGCGCGGATGGCTTCGCGGCACAGCTTGGTGTAGTTATGCCTGTTGAACTTGGGCGCCAGCTTGCGAGCGCGCGCCATGTACTCCTCGTAGAGTGCGTTGGCAGCGCCGGGAGTGGCCTCGTACGGACGGCAACGATAGAGCATCTGCATCATCACGTCGCCAAAGAGCACCGCGTAGACCGCCTGCTTGAGCAGCGCCGGCGTAATCTTAAAGCCGGGGTTGTCCTCGCCGAGCGCCACAGCAGAAAGCGAGATCACCGGGATCTCGGGGTGGCCACTCTCGCGCAGGGCCTTGCGGATAAGTGCGATGTAGTTGGTGGCACGGCAGCCGCCGCCGGTCTGGCTGATAACCACGGCCGTCTTGGACAGGTCGTACCGACCGCTCTCGATGGCCTCCATGATCTGGCCCGTTACCAGGATCGACGGATAGCAAATGTCATTGTTCACATAGCGCAGGCCGGCCTCGACGGCGTCGTGGTCGGTCGAGGGCAGCAGCTCCAAGTTGTAGCCGGCACCACGGAATACCTCTTTGACCAGGTCAAAGTGGATCGGCGCCATCTGCGGGCACAGGATGGTGTAGCCCTCCTCGCGCATCTGCTCGGTAAAGGGGACCTTGGGCCACGCGGTCGAAGCACTCTCGCGCTGCGCCTCGAACGTGTACTTGCGGCTCGCGAATGCGGGGGCATCCGTGGAGGGCGCCACCGGCGCGGCATCGCCCTGCTCGTAGGCCTCGCCCGCGGCCGTGGCCTCGGCCAGGCGCTCGGCCTCCTGGTCCTTAAGCGCGGCCATGAGCGAGCGGATGCGAATGCGCGCGGCACCCAGGTTGGACACCTCGTCGATCTTGAGCACGGTGTAGATCTTGCCGCTGGCCTCTAGGATTTCCTGTACCTGATCGGTGGTCAGGGCATCCAGGCCGCAGCCGAAGGAGTTGAGCTGGATCAGGTCCAGATCGTTGCGCATCGTCACAAAACGGGCGACGGCGTACAGGCGGCTGTGGTACATCCACTGGTCGACGACGCGGATGGGGCGCTCGGGCTTCACGAGATGCGCGAGCGAATCCTCGGTAAAGACCGCAAAGCCAAAGCTCGAAATAAGCTCGGGCAGGGCGTGGTTGATCTCGGGGTCGTTATGGTAAGGACGGCCGGCGAGTACGATGCCATGGCCGCCGTGGTCCTCGACCCACTTAAGAGCCTCCTCGCCCATAGTCTGGATGTCCTCGTGGAAACGCGCATCGGCCTCAAAGGCAGCGTTGACGGCGGCATCGACCTCGGAGCGCGTGATTTTAGGACCGCGCACGCGACCGCGACCGGCCTCAGCATCGGCCACACGGTCGACGGCGAGCACCTGGTACAGGCGGCGCTTGAGCTCGGTCTTGTCGTGATACGGCACAAACGGATACAGGAACTCGATGTTCTGCTCGCGGATCTCGTCAATATTGAGCGCCAGCGCCGTGGGGTAGCTCATGACGATGGGGCAGTTATAGCAGTTGCCAGCCGTCGGATCCTCCTTGCGCTCCCAACGCACGCACGGCATCCAGATGAAGTCGACATCGCGGTCGATAAGGTTCATCACATGGCCGTGGCTCATCTTTGCCGGGTAGCACACGCTCTCGGACGGCATGGACTCGATGCCCGCCTGGTAGGTCTTTTTGCTCGACTGGTCGGACAGCTGCACGCTAAAGCCCAGGCGCGTAAAGAATGCATGCCAGAAGGGGTAGTTCTCGTACATGTTGAGCGCGCGCGGGATGCCGACGGTGCCGCGCGGGGCCTCGTCGGGGCTCAGCACCTCGCGGTTAAACAGCAACTCGTTTTTCTTTTTGAAGAGGTTGGGGGCCTCGGTCTTTTGCTTTTTGTGGCCGGCGCCCTTCTCGCAGCGGTTGCCGGTAATGAAGCGCCTGCCGCCGCCAAAGTCGTTGACGGTAAGCTGGCAGTTGTTAGAGCAACGGCCGCAGCGGACATGCTTTTGCGTCACGGTGAGGTGTGCGATGTCCTCGGCCGAGAGGATGGTCGAGGTGCCGTCGGCGCCGGCGCGATCGCGGGCGAGCAAGGCCGCACCGTAGGCGCCCATGCAGCCGGCGATGTCGGGACGCACGGCATGAACGCCGGTGAGCTGCTCAAACGCGCGCAGCGTCGCATCGGACATAAAGGTGCCGCCCTGGACGATCACCTGGCTGCCGATCTCCTTGGGGTCGCGCAGCTTAATGACCTTGAACAGGGCGTTCTTGATGACGGAATAGGACAGGCCGGCCGCAATGTCGCCCACCGTGGCGCCTTCCTTTTGCGCCTGCTTGACGCGCGAGTTCATAAAGACCGTGCAGCGGCTGCCCAGGTCGACCGGGGCCTTGGCATGGATGGCAGCGTTTGCGAACGCGCGCACGTCCATATTCATAGAGACGGCGAAGCTCTCGATAAAGCTACCGCAACCCGACGAGCAGGCCTCGTTGAGCATGATGTGCTCGATCACGCCGTCCTTGACGCGCAGGCACTTCATGTCCTGGCCGCCAATGTCCAGAATGAACTCGACGCCGGGCAGGAACGCCTTGGCGCCGCGCAGATGCGCGACGGTCTCGATCTCGCCGGAGTCGGCCTTGAGGGCCTCGATGAGCAGCGCCTCGCCGTAGCCCGTGGTAGTCACGTGGCCGATGGTGCAACCGGCGGGAATGTGGTTGTAGAAATCGGCCATGATGACCTTGGCCGTGCCCAGGATGTCGCCGTTGTTGTTGCCGTACCAGGTGTGCAGCAGCTGACCGTCCTCGCCCACGAGCGCGGCCTTCATGGTGGTGGAACCGGCGTCGATACCGATGAACACGCGGCCGGTGTAGCCTTCGAGCTTGCCCTTGGGGACGACTTCCTGGTCGTGGCGGGTTTTGAACTCGGCGAAGTCCTCGTCGGTGGCAAAGAGCGGATCCAGGCGCTCGACCTCGGCACCCTGTGTGTCGCCTAAGCTGTCGATGGCCTCGATGAGCTGCGGGAACGTGCTGAGCTTGTTGGACTCGTGCGCCATGGCGGCGCCGCTCGCCACAAACAGGTGGGCGTTTTGGGGCACGATACGGTGTTCCTCGTCCAGGTTGAGCGTGAGGTAGAAGCGGTGGCGCAGCTCGGAGAGGTACTGCAGCGGACCGCCCAGGAAGGCGACGTTGCCGCGGATGGGACGGCCGCACGCCAGGCCCGAGATGGTCTGGGTCACGACGGCCTGGAAGATGGAAGCGGCGACGTCCTCGGGGCGGGCGCCTTCGTTGAGCAGCGGCTGCACGTCGGTCTTGGCAAAAACGCCGCAGCGGCTGGCGATGGGATAGATGGTGGTGGCGTTGGCCGCGAGTTCGTTAAGGCCGCTGGCGTCGGTGTGCAGCAGAGTGGCCATCTGGTCGATGAAGGCGCCCGTGCCGCCGGCGCAGGTACCGTTCATGCGCTGCTCGATGCCGTTGTCGAAGTAGATGATCTTGGCGTCCTCGCCGCCCAGCTCGATGGCGACGTCGGTGGCCGGGATGAGGGTCTCGACGGCACGCTTGCTGGCGATGACCTCCTGGACAAACTCCAGGTCGAGCCACTGGGACAGCAGCAGGCCGCCCGAGCCGGTAATGGCGCAGGTCATCTGGGCCGTCGGCAGCACGGTCGCAGCGCCCTCGAACAGGTCGCGGGCACAAGCGCGGACGTCGGTGTGGTGGCGCTGGTACTTGGCGTAGACGATCTGGTTGTCGTCGTTGAGCACGGCGAGCTTAACGGTGGTGGAGCCCACGTCGATGCCCAGGTGCAGGTTGCCGCGGGCGGCCTCGGGGTTGAAGATCGCGCCTTCGGGGGCCTGGGCGGCGGCTACGGGCTCAGCGGCGGTGGCGGGCTCGCTGACGACGGACGTCTCCCCTGCCACGTTCTTGGCATCGGCAACTGCCTCGGCAACTTTCTCGGCAGCCGCGGTCGCGGCCTTCTGCGCGGCGTCCACCACGGCGGGCGCGGCCTCGCGTGCGGCAGCGACCACACGGTCTTTAATGCCCTCGACGAGTTTGCTCATTGTCTCTCCTCTTAGTTGTTGGACTCGACGGTTGCGGTGGTGTCGACCGCGTCCTCGAGCTGCAGGTTCAATAGCTTCATGCCGTATTCCGGCACGTTGATATCGATGGGTTGGCCATACAGGTCGCCGGGGCGCACAAAGGCGATAACCGTCATAATGCGCGCCATGGTCTCGGGCGATTCAGAAAGGTCACGCTCAAACCAACGCTGGATCATGCCGACCTCGGCACTCACGACATAGGTGACGTAGTAGTCAAAGAAGGTGCCCAGCGCCAAGCCCAAAATGCCCGTCTGTGCGCGCGGCACCACGGCCTCGCGTGCGGTATCGATGATCTTTTTAATAAAGGCGGGGTCGCCGCCCGGGCCCAGCAGCGATCCGATTAAATCGCGGTTGGCCGCAAGGTAGCGCAGCAACTCAACCGAACCGGGTGCCGGCTCGAGCTCATCGATGTTGTGATAGAGATCGGGCAGCTGAGCTGCGGTGATGAGCTCAATGCGCTCACGGATCTCGGCCAGCAAGCCGTCCTCGATTTGATTGATAAAGTCGGGGATATCGCGGTAGTGCGAATAGAACGTGCGGCGCGTAAGGCCAGCGCGCTCGGTGAGCGACGCGACGTTAATGCGCGAAAGGTCGCCGCTTTCGGCAAGCTCGCTGGCAAGCGCCTGGCGAAGGGCACGCTGTGAGCGAAGGGACCGGCGGTCGCATTTCTCGAGCTGGGACAAGCGTCCTCCTTGTTACTCAGACTGTGCGCTATTGCACAGTGCGAGTATTATTGCACACCGTGTGCATCAACACGTAAAGGCAATATTTTGGATGTGACAGGGACTGCCCCCTTGTCACATTCAGCGACCGCCTAGGTTGTGCCAGTTGTGCCTGGCTTTTGGAGCGGCATTGCCGATTGTTCAAAATGTCATTCGTGGGTAGAATAGTGTCGACGGCAGCCCAAGTTCTGGAAAGCTGGGCAGCGCCGTTGCTTGGATTAAGGGGTCAACGCCTTAGCGGCGGCGACCCCTTTTACGTTGCTTCGAACGTTGCTTGAGTGCCTCGGAAAGCCCGACGAGCGCCGTGGAGAACGAGACCAAAGCGGTCAGAAGTCTCACGAAATCAATCAGATCGGTCATGGGCATCACCTCCCATCAGATGGAGGGCGCTGCCCGACACATGGAGCTGCCGTCAACGATACCGATTCTATCAAAACTTAGTTATATATACGAATATATGTTCGCATGCCAAAGGTGCAGGGTTCTCGTGAAAAAGGGGCTGTCCCTTTGTCACATTATTCGATGACGGTGCGGGAATTTTGCTTGTGCATGGTGGCGAGCATGTGTTTGGGGACGGCGTGGACCATGCAGCTGCCGATGGTCGCGCTCGCGGCGGCCTTGGCGGCATCGCTTGCGTTTTTGGTCGCGTAGCTGTGGCGGAAGCGTTTGAGCATGGCAATGTCGTTGCCGCCGTCGCCGTAGACCGCGACCTCGTCCTCGGCAATACCGTAGTAGCCCGCCAGCCACGCCACGCTCTCGCCCTTGTTGCACGCCACGTCCGTGATCTCGAACATCACCGGATCGAACGGCGCGTTGACCACGCGGTCCGATCGCTCAGCCAAATATGCCTTAAGGTCGCGCTCCAGCTCGGGCGAGGTCACGCGGCAGTTGATTTTGCACACGTCATGACGCAGGATGTCACCGATCGACTGGTCGAAATACTGTTCCTCGTGATACCCGCCACGTGCACGCATGCCGCGCATCACGATGCGCTTGATAGGACTGTCCTTTTTAAAGCCCGCCTGGTGCATCTCGAACGAACCGCTCGAGAACATGCCGTCGGGCGTGGAGCAGTCGAAGCAAATGTCCGGGAACGCTTTGAGCAGCTCCTCGGTAACCTGCGGGTCGATGGTCCAGGTCTTGAGCACCTCACCATGGCTGTCGCGCACGATGGATCCGTTGGAGCAGCAGGCGTCGAGTGCCAGACCTGTGAAGCCATGCTCGCCGATCGGCAGCGTCGAGCGTCCGGTCGCGGGAACCACATGCAGCCCGGCTTCGGTCAGCTCGCGAATGGCGCGGCGGATGGTTCCGTCGGCCTCGTGTAGGGCATTCAGCAGCGTTCCGTCTAAGTCACTCGCAAACATCTTGATCATGGGCATGCCTCTCCTTCGTCTGCACGATATTGTAGACGAGAACGGGCGCATCCCAAGAGAGGCACGCCCGTCAGGCGAAAGATTGTCCTACACCGCGGCGGGGCCGTGTTCGCCGGTACGGATGCGGATAACCTCCTCGACCGGCTCGACCCAAATCTTGCCGTCTCCAACGGCACCGGTGCGGGCGGCATTGCAGATGATGTCGACAATGCCGTCGATATGTTCATCGGCGCAAATGAGCGTGAACTGCACCTTAGGGATCGTGTTGACAAGCAACTCGTTGCCGCGCGCGTATTCCTTCCAGCCATGCTGTGCACCGCAGCCCTGCACCTGGTTGATAGTCATGCCGCGAACATCGGCAGCAAACAGCGCGTCTTTAAGAACCTCAAGCTTCTCGGCACGAACAATCGCCGTAATCTTCTTCATAGTGAATTCCTCTCTTCAAAAAAAGAAATGAATTGCCATTCAATGACGCGGGTTTTCCAGGTGCCCGAGATTGCCCCGAAAGAGGAGCGCCGCGTACTTCGGTACGCAAGCGACGGTTTGAGGGGCAAGGTCGGGTGCCTGGGAAAGCCGCGCGACGATTGAACGACAAGGTGCGGAGCTTGGGGAAGCTGCTAATCGAGTCCGGAGAACGAGGGATAAGCGCTCTCGCCATGCTGACTCGCGTCCAGGCCCAGCGCCTCGTCGGCCTCGTCCACGTGCAGGCTGCCGTGGAACAGCGCCTTGACCACCGCGGCGGTCACCAAGTCGAGCACCAGTACAATAGCGACCGTCACCACAATGCCCGAAATCTGCGAGACGAGCAGCGACACGTCGCCCGTGTAGAACAGGCCACCCTTACCGGTCCACGAGAGCTCCGGCACACAGAACAGGCCCGTGAGCACGCCGCCCAAGATGCCGCCGATGCCGTGGCAACCGAACGCGTCGAGCGCATCGTCGTAGCCAAACTTGGTCTTAAGATGGCTGATGGCCAGGTAGCAGACAGGCGAGACGATCAGGCCCATGACCAGCGCCGCCCACGGCTCGACAAAGCCCGCACCCGGCGTGACCACCACAAGGCCCGCAACCAGACCGGTGCTGGCGCCCACCAGCGTGGGGCGACCGGTGTGCACGCGCTCGACGGCAAGCCACGAGACCATGCCCGCCGCGCTGGCCGTCACAGTGTTGAGGATGGCGAGTGCCGCCACGGCATCGGCCTTAAACTCGCTGCCGCCGTTAAAGCCAAACCAGCCAAACCAAAGCAGACCGGCGCCCAGCGCCACAAACGGCACGTTATGCGGACGATAGCTCACCATGCCAAAGCCACGACGACGGCCGAGCATTAAGCAGAGAATCAGGCCCGTGAGACCGGACGAAATGTGTACTACGTCGCCGCCGGCAAAGTCGAGCGCGCCGATGATGTCGCCGATAAAGGAGCCCTCGCCGCCCCAGACCATGTGGGCGAGCGGCACATAGACCGCGAGCAGCCAAATGCCCAGGAAGGCCGTCATGGCACCAAACTTGACGCGGCCGGCCAGGCTGCCCGTGACGATAGCAGCCGTGATCATGGCAAATGCCATCTGGAAGGCGATGTTGATGATCTGGGGGTAGGCGGCGCCGTCCGCGGCGTTGCCCTCGGCCGCCTGCAGCACCTGGTTGAGCACCGGCAGGCACAGCAGCTGGTCAAGGCCTCCAATAAACGGACTCGAACCGTCGCCGCCATAGGCCAGAGACCAGCCGGCAACAATCCACAGCACACCAACCAGACCAATGGCGCCAAAGCACATGAGCATGGTGTTGATGACATTTTTGCGCCTGGACAGGCCGCCATAGAAAAACGCCAGACCCGGTGTCATTAAAAAAACGAGCATGGTGCAGATGAGCATAAACGTTGTCGAACCCGTATCGTACATTCGCTCTCCCTTGGTCGTATGAACGTTGTCGGCGCCCATAATGCGGCCGAGGGACAACTGGTGTAGACCAGATACGGCGTTGTTAAACGCGGCGTTGTCGAATGGAAACGGCGCCGCAATCTTGGAAACGGCGCGGCAACGGACGCGAAACGAACGGGAAATACGCGAGCAAGGAAGCCGTGAGCGCGCCCGTCCCGGCTAGTGGCGGAACAGCTCGCGGGCTCGGTCGCGGAGGTCGGTAGCTCGAATGACACCTTCGTAGCGATTGATGCGCAGACGCGGGAAGGCATTGAAAAAGCGCAGGTCACGACGACTGAGTGACACGCTCGGTACCGGACGGCTCATGCGCTTACCGGCAAGGCGACGGCTGAGCGGCGGACGCGGCATGCTCGGCGCGGCATCGGCCACGCGGCGGGCGGCAAGCGCCAGGCCGCGAGCACCATCCGCGATAAACGTCGGCATCGAAGCCTTCTCGCGCAGGGCATCGAGCGTCGCGTCGCC
>CALHDP010000057.1 GCA_938023085.1 uncultured Collinsella sp. | reverse complement strand
GGGGTCTGCTGCGGGCTCGGCTGCCACGGACGGCGCCGGTGCTGCCGCAGAGCCGGTCGAGGTGCACGTCGCCTCGCTCAAGGGGCCGACCTCGATTGGC
This sequence comes from uncultured Collinsella sp., assembly GCA_938023085.1. GTDB lineage: Bacteria > Actinomycetota > Coriobacteriia > Coriobacteriales > Coriobacteriaceae > Collinsella. The sequence goes on along the minus strand of CALHDP010000057.1, from coordinate 1,693 downwards.
CTGGTGCAGTTTATGGACCAGGCTGCCGATGGCGAGACGGACAATGAGTTCGACTTTGCGATCAACACTGCCGCCGACGAGATTGTGCCCAAGGTCATTCAGGGCGATATCGATATCGCCCTAGTGCCCGCCAACGTGGCGAGCGTGCTCTACAACAAGACCGAGGGCGCGGTGCAGGTCATCGACATCAACACGCTGGGCGTGCTGAACGTGGTGACGGGCGACGCGGACGTGACCTCGTTTGGCGATTTGGCGGGCCATACCGTCTATATGACGGGCAAGGGCACCACGCCGGAGTACGTCATGAACTACCTGTTGGAGCGCGCGGGCCTGACCGGCCAGGTTACGCTCGAGTTTAAGAGCGAGCCCACCGAGGTGCTGTCGGCGTTGCTTGCCGATCCGTCTGCCGTGGGCGTGCTGCCCGAGCCCTTCAAGACCGCTGCCATCGCAAAGAGCGAAGGCAAGCTGTCGGCGCCGGTGAGTCTGACCGATGCGTGGGATGAGCTGGCGGGTGACACGGGTTCGCGCTTGCTGACGGGCGTGACCGTGGTGCGCCGGGCCTTTGCCGAGGAGCATCCCGATGCCGTGGCGGAATTCCTGAGCTGCCATGCGGCGAGCGTAAAGGCCGTCAATGCGGCGCCGGCAGACTGGGCGCAGGCCGTGGTCGATGCCGGCATCGTGGATAACGCCGCGATTGCCGAAAAGGCGATTCCTGGGTGCATGCTCGTGTGCCAGACGGGGAAGGATATGAAGGCGGCGCTTAGTGGGTATCTGCAGGTGCTGGCCGACGCGGACGCGAGCGCCGTGGGTGGTAAACTTCCGGCTGACGATTTCTACTACATGGAGTAGCCCGTGCGTGCGTTTGCTCGACAAATGACAGAGCGTATGAAGGCGGTGGCGGCAGCAGGTGCCGTCGCCGCCTTTTGGCTTGCCATGTGGGTCTTCGCGGCGGCGCTGGTGGCGCAGCCGCTGATCTTGCCGGGGCCGGGCGCTGTCGTGGTGGCGTTGCTGCGGCTAGTGTGCGATGCCAGCACGTGGGCGATTCTGGCGGGCTCGGGTGCGCGGATACTGGGCGGGCTGGCGCTTGCCGCGGTGTGCGGCGGCGTGCTGGCGGGAGTCTCGGTGCGGTCGCGGACGTTCTCCCGCCTGGTGGCGCCGGCGCTGTCGTTTGTAAAGGCGACGCCGGTCGCCTGCGTGGTGGTCCTGCTGCTCATTTGGCTGGGGTCGGCGCGCGTGAGTATCGCCGCAGTCTTTTTGATGGCACTGCCGGGCGTGTATTTCTCACTGGTCGAGGGCTTGACGCAAGCGGATAAGCCGCTGGAGCAGATGTTTCGTCTGCATGGCGTGCGGGGTTGGCGTCTGTTTTGCGCCCATACCTGGCGCGAGGTCCTGCCGTTTGTGCTTTCGTGTGCCCGCGCCGTGATTGGCATGAGCTGGAAGGCCGGCGTGGCGGCGGAGTTGATCGGCATGGCGGCGGGCACCGTGGGCGAGCGCATCTATCAGGCGAAGCTGCTCATCGAGACGGCTGACCTGCTGGCGTGGACCGTGCTGGTCGTGGCAGCATCGTGGGCATGCGAGCGCGTGCTGGTGTGGTTGCTGCGGGCTTCGGGGCCCGTGGCGTGGCGTACTGCCGTGCGGGCGCATGGGCGCGGTGGCCGCGGGCGTGCGGGGGCTGCGAGCGATGGCGCTGCAG